>NZ_JBICCO010000019.1:0-85908 GCF_043119405.1 Achromobacter sp. 413638 | reverse complement strand
CCCCCCCGCCCCCCCCCCCCCCCCCCCCCCCCCCCCGCCTGGACAGGCGGCGGCCTCGGGGCGGGCGGGGATGGCGGCGCTCATGGGCGCCTCCGGCCGCGGGGCGCGGCGATCGATGGCGTGGACATGCTTGTCTCCAGGTTGTCGCCGGCCATGGCGCGGCCGGGCGGCGCCGGCGCGTCGTGGCCGCCGGCTTGTTATCCGGGCATGATCCGGCAGTCCGACAAATTAATAAATAGAATCTGGAAAATTAAACAGATCACCAGAATGAATATTGGTGGAGACAAGCGCATGGACCTGAAAGACCTGGACCTGAACCTGCTGGTCGTCTTCAACGAGCTGCAGAAACACGGCCGGGTGGCGGCCGTGGCGCAAAGCCTGGGCATCTCGCAGCCCGGCGTCAGCAACGCGCTGGGCCGGCTGCGCAAGCTGCTGGGCGACGAGCTGTTCCTGCGCACCGCGCGCGGCATGGTGCCCACGCCCTACGCGCAATCGCTGGCCCGGCCCATTGCCGACGCGCTGGGCGCGCTGCACAGCACGCTGAACGCGCGCGCGTCATTCGACCCGCGCGGCAGCGAGCGCGGCTTCGTGATCGGCGTCAACGACGTGGGCGAATCCTATTTCCTGCCCAGGCTGATGCGCACGCTGGAAGGCATGGCGCCGGGCGTCACCATCCGCACGGTGCGCACCACCTCGATGGATGTGAAGGACGAGATGGAGCGCGGCCGGGTGGACCTGGCGATGGGCTTTCTGCCGGCCTTGAAGGCTGGCTTCTTCCAGCGCCGGCTCTTTCGACAGCCCTATGTCTGCATCTTTCGCCACGATCATCCGCTGGCGCGCTCGGGCGTGTCGATCCGCCAGTTCCGCGCCGCCGAGCATGTGGCCATCGTGTCCGAGGGCACCGGCCATGGCGTGGTGGATGAGGTCATCGAGCGCGCCGGCATCCGGCGGCGGTTGCGGCTGACGGTGCCGCATTTCATGGCGGTGGGACCGGTGCTGCAGGCCACCGACATGATCGCCGTCGTGCCCCGGCGCTTCGCCGACTGCGCCTGCAAGCCCTTCGGGCTGGCCACCGCGCCCTGTCCCGTGAAGATCCCGGAGTCGGTCATCAATGTGTTCTGGCACGCGCGCAATCACCGCGATCCGGCCAACCAGTGGCTACGGCAGGTGGTGGTGGACGAGTTCGCGGAGCAGGGCGGCGCGGCCTGATGTCGGGTCCGGCGCGCGGAGCCGGGCCATGTACGACGGCGGATATCCCGGTCGTCTCGACAAAATTATTAATTATCTCGACATTAATGGGGATAAGTCGGGGGATAAGCCGGGGACATACTAATAAGGTGGCGACCTGGATTGGTCCTACGACTAAAGTCTGATGTCGCGGGCTGGCAATGCTGCTATCGTGCGTCCGCCGCGGACTGCGGTTTGCGCGCCTGGCTGATGCGCGGCCGCATTATGAAAAAGAATTCGCGAAGTTAATTTCATCGCAAATTTCAATATATATCGAATTTGTGTCCATATAAATTGAATTAATTTCGGCCTCGGGGTTTTCCATGGAACGCAGGGTAAACACCGGCTGGGATTCGAGTGTTCCTGAAAATACCCGGTGCTATGCTCCGCTCCCGGAATTTGCAGTACTGATACGCCGCTTTCCGTAAGAATCTGATCCGCCACGGGTTGTCATGGTCCATGCGCGGCGCCATATGGTCTTGTCGTTTCCGTCTTGATTCATGTCCGTGCAACCGTCCACCTTCGACTTCGTGCTGCGCCAGCCCGTACTGTTGATCGGTGCGGAGCCGCTTGCGCGGCGCCGGTTGGAAGGCATCCTGCTGCAGTTCGGCTACGAGCCGGAATCGCTATGTTCCGCCGGGTCGATGGCCGAGGCCCGGGCCAGCTTCTCCCGGCAGCCCGCGTCCGTGGCGCTGGTGGATCCTGACCTGCCGGACGGCAACGGCATGGACCTGATCTCCGAGATGTACGCGGCCAATCCCGACATGACGATCGTGGTGGTGTCGGCCTGGCGTTTCGAGGAGGACGTGCTGGCCGCGCTGCGCGCCGGCGCCTCGGGCTATGTGTTCAAGGAGCGCGACGACATCGAGGTCGGCGCCGCCATCCGCAGCGCGCTGAGCGGCGGGGCGCCGCTGGATCCCTTCGTGACGCGCCGCCTGATCCAGGAATTCCGGGGCCCGCCGGTGGAACTGCCCGACGCGGCGGGGCCCCTGAGTCCGCGCGAGAGCCAGATCCTGAGCCTGGTGGCCGCGGGCCTGGGCAACCGCGAGATCGCCGAACAGCTGCATCTGTCGCGCTACACCGTCGAGCGCCATATCAAGCACATCTACCGCAAGCTGCTGGTGTCGTCCCGCACGAAAGCCGTGCACGCCGCACGCGCGCACGGCTGGTTGGATTAAGCACATTCCCTATTCGAATTTAAAGATCAGTCCGAGCAGAAATACCCAATTTCAGGCATAGACGGCTGGCGACAGGATTCGTTCTAATTGTTTCTAAATTTCATGAGGCCCGGTGAGATTCGGGCGGCAGTCTTGCGCGTGGGAATGGCGGAAATCCGGGGGTTTCCAATAATCGCGCGGCGCGCGCCACATTCATGTCGGCGAAAAGACACGTAACAGTTTTACAGGGGGTTTACCAAATGTCCGCAACCGCTTTTTACGAACGCGCCGTGGCGCTGGACCGCGCCGCGCACCAAGACACGAAGATCCAGATCCAGCCGGATCACTATGCCTTCGCCCGCGACACCAACGCGCTGCCCATCGCCGCCAGCGAGTTCGCCGACGCCGGCCGCCACTATCCCATCGTCTTCGTGGGCGACGAGCACAACAATTTCCACGTCGCCGTGCTGCTGGGCCTGGAAGATCGCTCCAATCTCTTCGTGACGCCGGACGGCATGTGGCAGGCGGACACCTATGTGCCGGCCTTCGCGCGCCGCTATCCCTTCGTGCTGGGCACCACGTCCGAGGCCGAACGCCTGGCGGTGTGCATCGACGAGTCCTATCCCGGCATCAACAGCGCCGAGGGCGTGGCGCTGTTCGAGGACGGCAAGGAAACCGGCTACCTGACGCAGATGATGGAATTCCTGCGCGTCTTCCAGGGCGAGATGGAGCTGACCAAGCAGATGGCGCAGCGCCTGAACGAACTGGGCCTGCTGACGGCCAAGACCATCACCATCTCGCAGGCCGACGGCGAGCGCTACCTGAGCGGCTTCTGGGTCGTGGACGACCAGAAGTTCGCCGGCCTGGACGACGTGCGCGTGGTCGAGCTGCAGCGCGCCGGCATCCTGCGTCTGATCGAGCTGCACCGCGCTTCGCTCGGCAACGTGCCGCGCCTGGCGGCGATGCTGGACGACCAGCGCCGCCAGCGCGCCCAGCAGCAGGAGGAAGTCTCGTCCTCCACCGACGCCGCGCCGCGGCAAGCGGCGGCCTGAGCCTGGCGGCTGGCATGACGACCGCGACGCTGACACCGGCGCCCGGCGCCGGCGACGAACAGGTGCACATCCCCCTGCATACCTTGCGGGGGGAGCGCCGCCTCTGGGCGGACCGCCTGTTGTCGCTGTTCAAGGACAAGCAGATCGACGGCGTCGAATGGTCGATGAAGTTCTCGGCCGCCGGCCTGGTCGGCAACCGCTTCCTGCTCGGCGTGCGTCGCGAGCATTGGCGCCAGCTGGATTTCTCGACGCTGTCGCGCCAGCTGGCCATTCCGCAGTCCCTGTGGCTGCGGGTGATGCAGGACATGGAGCAGGCGCGCGCCATGTTCTTCGCCTACGAGCCGGACATCGGCGACGGCGGCACCTATCGCATCTACCTGGAATTCATGCCCGCGCCCGAGGCGTTGCGCCAGCACGGCGTGTTGCCGCTGGGCTGCGGCTACAAGTGGCATCCGGAAGATGAGAGCGTGGCGGCCGTCACGGCCTATCGCATGCGGCATCTCGACAGCCGCGCCGCCTTCGACGGGCATCTGCAAGCTTATCTGGAGCGGCTGGCCCTGCCGGTGCTCCGAGGAACGGCCCGGGACGTCATCGCCCGCGCCGCCGAGGCCGCCGATCCGGCGGGCTTCATGTTCCTGGAAGTGGACGAGGCCGACACCCGGCGCGACTCCTTCACCGTGACTTTCCGTGGCGCGCATCTGCCGCTGCGCGATTTCATTCCCGATCTGTTGCGCCTGGCCGGGAGCCTCGCCTTGCCCGAGAGCGAGGTGCTGGCCCTGCTGGTGCCCGACGAGCCGCGCAGCCTCTACAGCCTGGCGGCCGGCACGGCGCGGGACGGACATGAGTTCCTCACTGTTTACTATGACTGATCTCCATCGATACACCATGCGCCGCCGGCGCTGGATGACGCCGGCAGCCCTGGCCGCCATGCTGGGGCTGACGGCCTGCGCCGCGCGCGCGCCGCAGCAGACCGAAGCCACCCCCGCGCAGATACAGACCGACGCGGGCCTGCTGCGCACCGATCCGGTGGGGCCGCAGGAGCGCGACCACGCGCTGCCCGCGCCCAGCGCCCGCATGGACCAGGTGGCGGCCCTGCCGGCGCCGCGCTTCGACGACAAGACGCAGCTGCCCGCGCCGGCCGCGTACCGGGCCGACGAGATGCCTGCCTACAACGCCGCCGAGCTGCCGGCGCAGGCGGATCCCATGACGCTGGATCAGGTCTACATGATGGCGCTGCAGAACGATCCGCAGCTGCGCGGCGCCTATCAGGAACTGCAGGCGGTGGGCTATGGCGTGATGGCGGCCCGCGCCGGGCTGCTGCCCAGCGTGACGGGCGAGGCCAACCGCTCGCGCGTCAAGCAGAACGTGATCAACAGCCAGAACGCCGTCTACCAGACCGGCCAGGCTAACTGGAACGAGAACGGCTGGGCGCTGACCCTGACCCAGCCCATCCTGGACCTGGGCGCCTTCCACAAGTGGCGCCAGTCGCAGGAAGCCGAGCGCAAGGAAGTGGCCAGCTACGCCTATGCCCAGCAGGACCTGATGCTGCGCACGGCCACCGCCTACCTGAGCATCCTGGCCGCCCAGGACCAGATCGAGCTGACCGAGGCCGAGCGCAACACCACCCAGAAACAGATGGAGCTGGTGCGGGCGCGCTATCGCAGCGGCCAGGAAACCGAGGTGGGCGTGAGCGAGGTGCAGGCCCGCCTGGACCTGCAGGAGGCCAACACGCTGCTGGCCCGTCACGACTACCTGGACAAGCAACAGGGCCTGCAGGAAATCATCGGCTACGGCAACGTCCGACTGCATCGCGTGCGCAAGGACCTGCCCATGGCCGTGCCACAGCCCAACGACGTGCAGGTCTGGCTGCGCACCGCGCTGGAGCAGAACTGGTCGATCCGCGCGGCCTCGGCCGCCGTGGCCGTGGCCGAGAAGGAAGTATCGGTGCAGCGCGCCGGCTACTACCCGAGCATGGCGCTGCGCGCCTCGACCGGCCGCAACGAGACCGGCGGCAGCCTGTTCGGCGGCGGCAGCACCGTCGGCGACACCCGCGTCACGCTGAACCTGAGCGTGCCCATCTTCCAGAGCGGCTACACCTACGGCATGAGCCATGCCGCCGCCAGCCGGCTGGGCGCGGCCTCGTCCGAACTCAGCCTGGCGCGCCGCAAGGTGCAGCGCCAGGTGTTTTCCTCGTTCCAGAACATCGTCATCGGCATGGACCGCATCAAGGCGCTGAACAGCTCGGTGCAGTCGTTCGAGCTGGCGCTCAGGCAAAAGGAAGAAGGCTTCAGGGCCGGCCTGAACGACGTCGTCAGCGTGCTGGACGCGACGCGCAATCTTTACAACGCCAAGCGGCAGCAGGCCGAGGCGGGATACAACTTCGTGCTGGACGGGCTGAAGCTCAAGCAGGCGGCGGGAACCTTGAACGCGGCGGACATCGCGGCGATCAGCCAGCAGATCCTGTAGTCCTGCCTGGCGGCATGAACAGACAGGGCCATCCCGGCGGGATGGCCATTTCCGATATAGGCCGGAACGGATCCGGCGACATTGAACATCGGGTAGCGATATGAGCATCAAGAAACTGGCGCGCAAACTCTGGACCGGCCGTTCCTCCCGCGAGGTGCAGCAATCCCTGTTCCGGCGGCGGCCGCTGTTCGAGGCGCTGGAGCGCCGCTACCTGATGTCGGCCGAACTGGTGCCGCCGCCTCCGCCGCCGGCCGGCGAGCAGGCGCCCGTGACCATGCCGGCCCAGCCCGGGCAGGCCGGCCCGCAGGCCAAGAAGACCAGCGCGCCGGGCGCGCATCCCTATCTGGTCGAGCGCGCCGCCTTCCAGAAGCAGGGCGTGCTGGGCGAACAGATTTCGCTGGATCAGTACGCCAAGGCCAACGCCGCGCGCCAGGGCGACGCCAAGGCCTGGCTGCCGGGCCAGGCGGCCGGCCAGCCCGCGCCCCTGACCGCCATCGAGGGCTACACCACGCAGTCCGAGCGCACGCCGGTGCGCCAGATCATCTTCGTGGATCCGTCCATCGACAACGCCGAGCAGATGGTCCAGGGGCTGTACAGCCTGGTCAGCGGCAAGACCGAAGGACTGGGCGGACTGGCCCGGCCCACGGGCGAGGGCCCGCAGCTGCAGGTGCTGCGCAGCCATGACACCGAGATCATCGTGCTGGACGGCCGCTATGACGGCGTCGACCAGATCACCCGCATCCTGGGGCAGCACAAGGACCTGGCGGCCGTGCAGATCATGAGCCACGGCAGCGCCGGCTCGCTCACGCTCGGTTCGGCGACGCTGGGCCAGGGCCAGCTCGATTCCTACAAGGACCAGTTGCGCGCCTGGGGCGACGCGATGGCCGAACACGGCGACATCCTGCTCTACGGCTGCAACGTGGCCGCCGGCAAGGGCGGCGTGGCCTTCGTGGACAGCCTGTCCGCCATCACGCGCGCCGACGTGGCCGCGGCCACGCATACCGTCGGCAGCGCCGCGCTGGGCGGCGACTGGGTGCTGGACTACCGTCACGGCGCCATCGAGGCCACCACGCTGACCGTGGCGCGCTGGGATGGCGTGATGGCGACGTCCACCGGCGTGCAGACCGGCGGCTCCACGCTGGTCGGCGTGGCGACCAACGACAAGCTGGTGGCCTACGGCAGCGGCAACACCTTCGTGTTCAACAACAGTTCCACCGCCGCGACCACGACCATCGAACTGCGCCAGGGCATGAAGCAGGAGAACGGGGTCTGGGTGCGCAACCAGGACGACGCCAACGACAACAACACGCTGGACTTCTCGGCGATCAAGGGCAACGTCACCGCCATCATCAGCAACAACGACAGCTACCAGATCCGCTACACCACGGTCGACGCCAACAACAACTGGACCGAGCGTACGGTCAACGTGGTGTTCAAGTCGGCCGACGGCAGCCAGAGCCTGAAGATCGGCGACAAGACCTTCAACCTGGTCGGCACCTCGCAGAACGGCAAGACGCTGCTGGACTACAGCGGCTATGCGACCGGCGTGACGGTGGACCTGTCAGGTCCCACGGCCAGCGGCAACGGCGAAGCCGTGCCGCCGCCGCCGCCGACCGGATTCGGCTACGTGCGGGCGATCAGCGCGGTGAAGGGCTCGGCCCAGGGCGGCAACCGCATCACCGTGGTGGGCGACACCACCGTCACCATCAGCAACGCGCAGGACATCATCAAGGGCAGCGGCGGCGGCAACACCTACATCGTCGGCGCCGGCATCAGCGGATTCACCCTGACCCAGCAGGCTGGCCAAAGCGGCAACACACTGGACCTCTCCCAATTCGGCGCCGACATCACCGCCCGCGTGCAGACGCAGGGCGGCGTGAGCGTTTACCTGGGCGCCGGCGTGGCGCGCGACGGCAGCATCAACAGCTTCGCGGGCGCGACCGCGCTCGTCAGCAATCTCGACATCCAGATTTTCGTCGGCGTGGCGGGCAAGACCACGCTGGACTACTCGGCCTACGAAGACAACGTCAGCGTCAACCTGAACTACCAGGACGAGGCCACCGCCCTGTACGACGCCAGCGGCCTGAGCGGCGTGCTGAACATCGCCAACGTGATCGGCGCGGGCGGCAAGTATGGCAACGACATCGTCGGCGGCCTGGGCGACAACATCATCACCGTGGCCAACAGCCGAGGCGTCAACCGCATCAGCGGCGGCGGCGGCAACGACATCATCTACGGCAACGGCAATCTGAACGGCGGCACCACCGAGTACATTGGCGGCGTCGAGAGCGACGCGACGCTGACGGGCGACAGAACCACGGCGGTGCTGACCAACACGCCGCCGGGCGCGACGGCGTCCACCCGGGTCGATCTGCACGGCGTGGCCGCCGTGATCCTGCAGGACTATCGCACCATCGACAGCGCGGCGGCGCCGGGCAGCGTCTATCACGCCGCCACCCTTGTCACGCTGGACGGCTCCGGCTACTCCGGCGACCTGACCCTGATCGGCAGCGCCGGCGCCAACGTGCTGCGCGGCGGCCTGGGCAACAACACGTTCACCGGCTATCAAGGGAACAATGACCTCTGGGCCCAGGCGGGCGCCCTGAGCAACAAGCTGTCCGAGAACGGCAGCTGGAACTTCGTCCTGACCAACACGGGCCTGCAGGCCACCCATGTGGACGACGGCCTGGGCACCAATGGCGGCGCCGGCGCGGTCCTGAGCAATACGCTGCATGGCGTGTTCACCGACGCCATGCTGAACGGCGGCCTGAATGCCACCCTGATCGATGCCTCGGCCTTCTCGGGCAACACCGTGCTGGTGAGCGGCATGATGGCCGGCGGCGTGATCAAGGCCGGCAACGGCGCCAACCGCCAGCACCAGATCATCCTGCTGGGCGGCGTCTACGACATCACCGGCGGCACCGGCCTGAACGCCAGCACCGAGCTGGTGGCCATGGCCGATGGCCTGACGGGCGCGACGGCGGCCGAGCTGAAGGCCGATGCCGACGCCCGCAAGGGCGCGGGCTGGCTGGCCCTGCGCACCAGCAATGCCAGCGCGGGCTGGGACGGCTGGATCCAGCGCGGCGCCACCGACATCACCGGATCGAAGTTCCGCAACATCACGTCCGCCAAGGTGGTGGGCGGGGACTACAGCAACTGGATCGACACCTCTGAATTCAGGGGGCGGGTCAGCATCGACGGCAGCGCCGGCCGGGCGAACACCTTCATCATCGGCAACGCCTACGTCAGCGACGTCATCGGCTCGGCCGGCGACAACACCATCCGCGTCGCCACGGGCGCCAACAGCCTGACCGTCACCAACGGCCGCCTGACCTTCGCCGCGAGCGGCGGGCAGACGCTGGTCTCGACCTTCACCAACGTCAACGATTTCGCCATCACCGTGCAGGATGTTGGCCGCGTCGTCGACACCACCGGTTTCACCGGCGTCACCACCAAGACCTATCTCAGCGACCTGAAGAGCGGCTACCAGGCCAGCAACGGTCCCGCGCTGAGCCTGCTCTTTCCCACCGCCGGCAACGCCCGCGTGGACGTGGGCCTGGAAGGCATACGCACGATCCAGGACCTGATCGACGCGATCAAGGCCAGCGTGATGGTGGACGCCGCCGGCGCGCCGCTGCGCGTGGCCGTGGAAGGCCCCAATGCTGGCAAGCTGCTGGCCGCCTCCGACACCAGCACGCGCTGGGATTATCTGTACGCGCTGGACGCCAGCCTCAACGCCCAGGGACAGCTGGAAATCCGCTATAGCCAGGATGCGCTGAACGCCGGTCTGTCGGGCGCCTACACGCTGCTGCCCGGCATGCAGGCGCAGCTCAACGCCGACGGCACTACGTCCAGTTCCACGGTGGCCGTGTCGCAGGCCGCCTGGCAGCTGGGCCTGATCGCGCAAGGCGCGCTGCAGCGCGGTTCCGACGCCAACGGCGTGCTGCGCGGCGACGCGCTGGCCGTTGGCCACCGCACCGAGTTCACGCTGGCCGGCGGCAATGCCCTGGTGCGCTCGGGCGGCGGCGACAACACCTACATCGTCAACTACGGCATGGGCGCCAGCGATACGGGCGAAGGCAACCGCATCCAGACGCAGGCCGGGACCGGCACCCATCACCTGGTGGTCAACACGAAGCAGAGCGTGGTGCTGGCGTCCGGCGCCGGCGCGACGGACAGTGTCTATTACCTGAACGGCGCCACTCAGCTTGGCAAGGTGCTGTTCACCGCCGGCGCCATGAACGACGCCGCGCTGTATGCCCGCAACGCAACCGGCTCGGTGACGCTGGACGCCACGGCCTGGAACGCGCCCGTCACGCTGGCGAGCCACGGCGGCTTCAACATCCTGAAGGGCAACACCAGCAACGTCAGCTTCGTGGTGCAGCAGCCGGCCGTCACCGGCGGCGCGCAGGTCGTCCTGTCGCTGGCGCAGGCCGGCGGCAGCAACAACACGGTGCAGATCTTCAAGTACGCCGCAGAGGCGACCGGCTCGGCTCCGGCCGTCTCGACCTCGCTGTCCGAGCTGCTGCAGGCCAACGGCGCGCTGGTCGGCGTCAAGATGGACGCCAACACCGACAACGTCGGCTACGTGCTGGACCTGGGCGACAAGGGCGTGGTCGACATCGACCCCGGCAAGGCCGCCGCCGGCCGCAACGTGACCGTCAAGGGCGGGACCTACACGGTCGAGCATGACATCACCGTCGACAACCAGCACACGCTGCGCCTGGAAGGCCAGCAGATCACGCTGGGCAAGGACACGGGCGCCAACATCCTGCTGACGGCCGGCGCCATCCAGGTGGTGGCGCAGAGCTATCGCCCGTGGCGCAGCACGGTCGCGCAGATCTACACGGTCGAGGCCGCCATCACGGTCAAGAACGCCACGCTCTGGGCGACCAACGCCAACGGCGGCGGCATCAGCCTGGACGCCAAGCTGGACAGCGCCCTGTACAAGCAGCCCGACAACGGTCCGGCGTCGAGCGGCATCTGGGGCAAGATCACCGGCGGCGCGAGCAAGGCGCTGGAGGCGGTGAAGGCCTTCACCGACACGGCCGGCGCCATGGCCGCCTGGGCCGGCATCAAGTACAGCACCTCCATCAATGTCGGCAGCAATGCCAGGCTGGTGTCCAACAGCGACATCTCGGTCAAGGCCAGCAACACCGTCAAGGTGGAGCTGAGCCCGCTGGTGGCCAAGATCGCCGGCATCGCCGTCGGCGTGCTGGAGAGCTATTCCCGCGTGACCATCGATGGCAGGCTGGTGGCGGCCAAGAGCATCACCGTGCGGGCCGACAGCGACCAGTCGCTGACCATCTCGCTGACGCCGGGCCAGATCGGCGCCGTGCCGGCCGTGATCGGCGTGGGCGTGAGCGTGGTGCTGAGCGACGCCTCCGTGCATATCGGCAGCGGCGCCAGGCTGGAGACGGGGCTGCGCGCCACCGTCGATCCCTACACCTACGTCGCGAGCGGCGTGGGCGGCGACGTGACCGTCGCGGCCCAGACCAAGCACAAGGTCGGCATCAGCATCTCTGTCTCGGGCAGCATGGCCGAGAGCGACGACACCAAGGTCGTGCCGCCGGCGTCGGGCAGCACGTCGACCGGCCCCGCCCAGGAGTCGGGCAAGTACGACGCCAAGTACGCCAAGGTTGGCGCGGCGGTGGGCTTCGCCTACAGCCAGGTCAACACCGAAGTCTTCATGGACGGCGTCATCGTCGCGCGCGACGCGGGCAAGGTGCTGGTGCAGGCGCTGACGCTGGACGGCGGCAGCGCGATCTCGGTCAAGACCATCCTGGGCGGCCGCGCCGCCACGGGCGGCGACTATGCCAGCAAGGTGCAGTATGAAGCCAAGTCGGCCGTCATCGGCAAGGTCGCCACGCCCATTTCCGGCGCGGTGACCAAGGGCCTGGGCACCGGCACGCAGTACGTGAAGTCATTCTTCGGCGCGCTGGTCGAGGACAGCAACAGCCGGACCTTCAAGGAGAAGCTGCGCGACGTCAAGGCCAAGAAGGACGCGCAGAAGATCATCGACTACGACAAGGACATCCAGAAGGAGATCGACAAGCCGTCGACCGAGTTCCAGGTCGGCGCCGCGCTGGGCATGGCGATCAACAACTTCAGCACCACGGTGCGTATCGGCGACGGCCAGAACGCCGCGCAGATCACGACCGCGGGCGGCGCCGTGCAGGTCGAGGCGCGCAGCAACTACAACACCAAATTCACGGTGATGAGCGGCGTCGACGACAAGGTTGTCGCCGACAAGCAATCGTTCCTGAAAAAGAAGAACGACGTCACCACCGACCAGGTCAAGCGCAATGTCGGACCGGACGGTTCCGACCTGGGCGCGGCGGCGGCGGTGGTGGTCAGCATCGACGACATCAAGACCACGGCGAGCGTGGCCGCCAACGCCAGCATTTCCACCAAGGGCGGCGCCGTCTCCGTGTCGGCGCAGAGCCTGAACCAGATCGACCCGAACAAGCTCTGGCTGGTCAATCTGTACGCGCCGTTCGACGGCATCGAGGCCAAGTGGAAGGCGGCCGACGGCACCTCGGCCAAGATGGGCGTGGCGACCGGCGCGGCCAAGGCCTTCCTGAACAATCTCCAGGCCACGCTGAGCAGCACGGGCGGCATCTCGTCCAGCTTCAGCAGCTGGGTCAGCGCGACCGCCAAGAGCAAGAAGCTGGCGCTGTCGGGGGCTTTTTCCATCGACGTGCAATCGACCCAGACCCGCACGACCGTGGCGGGCCTCATCGACACGCGCGGCGGCACGGGAGGCGCGGCCGGCAATGTCGACATCAAGGCGCTGAATTCGACCCAGCGCATGAACCTGGTGGGCAACATCATCCTGCCGTCGATGTCGATCGGCGGCGAGAAATCGCTGAAGCAGGCGCCCGACCGCGAAAAGACGCAGGGCCGGCTGGCCTACGGCAAGGATCTGGCCAAGGGTTTTCTCACGCCCAAGGTGGACGGCTTCGACTACGGCAGCCAATCCAAGGACGGCTCGGCCATCGGCGTGTCGGTCTATGTCAACGTGGCGACTCACGACACCCAGGCCGTCGTCGCCGACACGGCCAGGATCTACTCGAAGGACTTGAACGTCGAGGCCGGCAACGAGCTGGTGTCGGTGACGCTGGGCGCGTCGGGCGGGCAGGCCAAGACGGTGGCCGTGAACGGCGTGGTGCTGGTCAACGTGACCAGCGCCACCACCGTCGCCCAGGTGGCGCGCGGCGCCACCGTGGCGGCCACGGGCACGGCGTCGATCCAGGCGCGCGACGCGACCTGGGTCGGCACGGTGGCCGGCGCCGCCGCCGGCTCCCAGACCGTGGGCGTGGGCATGAGCGTGGCCATCAATGACGTCAACCGCGATACCCAGGCCCTGATCGGCCAGCGGCGCGACGACGCCACGCCGGTGACGGGAGCCGCCGGTTCGTTCTCGGCGGGCAAGCTGCTCATCGGCAGCGAGAACAAGGGCTTTGTCGGCAATCTGGCCGTCTCCGGCTCGCGGGTATCCAGCCCGGTGGCGGGCGCGGGCGACGGGACCGGCGCGGGCGGCACGGGCGGCACGGGCGGCACGGCCGGCGGCGGCACCGATGTGCTGGGCACCAAGGCGCCGGCCAGCCAGGGCGGCGCGACGCCGGGCAAGGACAGCGCGGCGCCGGATCCCGACGAGCTGCTGTCGCTGTCGGACATCCTGAAGGAACTGAGCAACTCGACCTCGACGCTGACGCAGGACAGCGGCTCGGGCTCGGGTTCGGGCGGCGGCGGCAGCCAGCAGCAGTCCAAGGCGGGCGTGGCGATATCCGGCGCGGTCGCCGTGAACATGGTCAACGACTTCGCCCAGGCCTACATCAACGCGGCCGGTCTGACGATCACCATCGGCGGCGACGCCACCATCAGCGCGACCAACGGCACCCATGCGCTGGCGCTGTCCGGCGCGGTGGCGCTGGCGCAGTCCGACAATGCCAAGACCAATGTCGGCATCGCCGGCGCCTACAGCATGAACGGGCTGGGCGGCGAGGCGCGCGCCGAGGTGGCCCTGGTGGGCAGCCTGCTGGTGGCCGGTGACCTGGCCCTGTCGGCCCGCCGTACGGGCGTGGCGGTGACGCTGGCGGCCGGCATGGCCGGCGCCAAGGGCCAGAAGGGCGTGGCCCTGGCCGGCTCGGCCGCGGTGACGACGGCCAACTACGGCAATATCGCCCTGCTGGGCAACGCCACCAAGATCAGCGCGCGCGGCGTGAAGGTCGAGGCGCGCGACGGCAGCGTGCTGGCTACGGTGGCCGGATCCGGCGCGGTGACGGACGGCAAGGCCGGCGTGGGCGCGGCGGTCGCGGTGAACATCAGCAGCACCCGGGTCGAGGCCGGCATCCGCCAGGCCATCGAACTGCTCTATACCGGCAAGCTCGACGTGTCGGCCGAATCCAGCCAGGTGGCGGTGGGCTTCGCCGGCGCGCTGGGCGTGGCGCGCGACGGCGCCGGCGTGGGCGGCTCGGTGACGGTCAACGTGATCGCCAACCGCATCGAGAGCTATATCCTGAACAGCCAGGTCCGCTATGACGGCACGGACAGCAGCGGCCACGACATCAACGTCAGCGCGCTGGACAAGACCACGCTGATCGCCATCACCGGCGCCGCCGGCGTGGGCAAGAAGGCCGGCGTGGGCATCGCCATCAGCTACAACGAGATCGGCAACGCGGTGCTGGCCGGCATCCAGGGCTCGGTCGTGAACAACAAGGGCGGCTCGGTCAGCGTGACCGCCGAGGACAACTCGGCCCTGGGCGGCGGTGCCGTGGGCGTCGGCGTGGGCATGGGCGAGGCCATGTTCGCGGGCGCGGGCTCGATCCAGGTCAACCGCGTGCATTCGGCGGTGGCGGCCTATGTGCTGCCGCGCTACGTCAACAACGCGGCCGTGGCCGGCAGCAGCGCCATCACGGCCAACGCGCTGACGGTAAAGGCCATCGAGAACAATACGCTGGTGGCCGTGACCGGCGGCGTGGCGGTGACGCTGGGCGGATCCGTGGCCGTGGGGGCCTCGGTGAGCGTCAACGAATTCAGCTCGCGCACCAGCGCGCTGATCGAGAACAGCGCGATCGATGTGCAGGGCAAGCTGGACCTGTCGGCGCATTCCTCGCCGCTGATGGTGTCGGTGGGCGCGGCGGGCGCGCTGTCCAAGAAGTTCGCGCTGGCCGGCGCGGTCAACGTCAACATGATGCGGGGCGCCACCGAGGCGCGCATCTCGAACAGCACCGTCAAGGCGGGCCAGGCGGCCGGCTTCTCGGGGCAGGCCGTGCGCGTCAATGCCTCGGATGCGTCGGCGCTGTACGCCATCACGGTGGCGGGCGCGGTGGCGACCGAGGGCGCGGCCGTGGGCCTGGCCGTGGCCGTCAACATCATGGGCGGCAATACCGCCTTTGACCGCAACCTGCTGAGCTTCGACAGCAAGCAGCTGGCCGATTCGGGCGCGCAGGTGCAGATCGCCGAGGTGGCCGGCAACGGCTCGCCGGCGACCAATCCCAAGGTGACCGCCGCCATCGTGGCCAGCGACGTGCGCGTCACTCGCGGCGACATCAACGTGTACGCCGGCCTGGTGGATCCGCTGGCGGCGGGCGGCAACGCCCAGTTGAACGGCGGCAGCGTGCTGGCGGTGAACGACGGCGCCATCACGGTGAATCAGGGCGGCAGCTCGCTGACCTTCACCGGCGCGGCCGCCGAGATCATCAACGGCAAGGACACGACCGGCAACGCCGGCATGAGCGCGCCGCAAGGCAGTTCCGGCAAGGAGTTCTCGGGCTGGCAGACCGGCGACGGCATCTACCTGAGCGCCGGCGCCGGCAACATCACGCTGGCCGATGGCAGCAGCCTGCGCGGCGACCGTATCTACTACATCATCCGGCGCGCGGCGCCGGACGGCAAGGCCATCATCCAGCTGGCCGACACCCAGGAGGACGCGCTGCGCGGCAAGGCGCTGGCGTTCGGCGCGGTGAGCAACATCGCCGGCATCCGCTTCGCCCACGTGCGCATGCAAGAGGCCACGCGCGTCAACCTGCAGCCGTACCACGGCGCGGACGCGACGGTGGGCGTGGACAGCGCCAACAACCGGCTGGTGGTCAACGCCCCGTTCGATGGCGTGCAGGAAGGCTCGGCCATCGTCTACAGCGGTTCGCTGGCCAATGGCCAGATCGAGAACGTGCTGGCCAACCGCATCCTGCGCCAGGGCCAGGACGTGCTCAAGGTCGGCGTGACCTACTACGTGGTCAATCTGGACCGGTCCGTCAACGGCCAGGTGTCGTTCCAGCTGCGCGACGGCCAGGGCAATCTGGTGAACTTCAGCGGCGCCACGACGGGCGGCGCGATGCAGCGCTTCAGCGTGGACAATCCCGCCGGCGCCTTGCTCAACGCCAATGGCAGCCTGACGCTGCCCAAGGCGCATGGCCTGGCGACGGGCGACAAGGTGGTGGTCAACCTGGGCGCCCAGGGCGTGCTGACCGGGCTGACCGACAACCACGTCTACGTGGTCGAGGTGATCGACAGCAACACGCTGCGCTTCAAGCAGGTCGACGGCAGCGCCGTGACGCTGGCCCAGCTGGGCTATGTGTCCGAATTCAACGCCGCCACGGGACGCTACCAGTACTACCTGGCCGATGCCGCGGGCAACAAGCTGCTCGACGGCCAGGGCAAGCCCAGCGCCGTCAATCCGGATGCAATGATCGGCATCACGCGGGTCAAGCTCGACCAGCAGACCTCGCAGTCCACCACCACGACCAAGCCCGATGGCACCCAGCAGACCGTCATCAGCCAGGGCCCGGCCCAGGACGCGACGCTGAGCGCCGCCTCGGGCAATGCGCGCAATCCGGCCGAGAACAGCCTGGGCCTGGCCACCGACGGCGGACTGGCCACCGGCGACCTGGTGGTCTACCAAAGCCAGGGCACGGCCATTGCCGGCCTGGTGGACGGCCAGCGCTACTACGTCATCAATGTGTCCGAGAACGGCAGCTACCGCTATCAGCTGGCCACCTCGCTGCAGAACGCCAAGGACGGCATCGCCATCCAGCTGGGCGCGACCAGCGGCTCGGGCGGCGTCACGCTGCGCAAGGTGGTCGACAAGCTCGACAGCGGCGGCGGCATGATTTCGCTGGACATCGGCGCGCTGACGCAGGGCCATGGCCTGACCAACAGCATGCTCAGCATCACCGTGGCCGGCGCGGGCGGCAAGTCCCTGGGCGGCGCGGGCGCCATCGGCGTGAACCTGTCGCGCACCGAAGTGCAGGCGGTCATCGACAACAGCGGCGCGGCCGCCGGCACGCAGCTGCGCGCCGATGCCGGACGCGTCTCGGTCTCGGCCCAGGACAGCAGCCGCATCGTCACGGCCACGGGCGCGCTGGGCATCTCCACCACGCAGGGCGCCTCGGCGGCTATCGGCGCCTCGGTCGGCGTGGCCGACATGCAGAACGGCGTGCGCGCCCTCATCCGCGGCGCGCAGGTGACGGCGCAGGCCGTGCAGGTGAGCGCGGAGGAACGCGCCAGCATCTACAACGTCTCCGTCGGCCTGGCCGGCGGCGCCGGCGTGGCCGTGAGCGGCTCGCTGGCGGTCAACACCATCCAGAACACGGTATACGCGGGCGTCACGGACGGATCGACGATCACGGCCACCACGGGCGACATCCGCATCACCGCCCGCGACACGGCCAGCATTTCGGCGCTGGCCGGCAACGTGTCCGTGTCCGTCGGCGGCCGCGTGGCGGCCGGCATGGCCTTCGCGGTCAACCGGGTGTTCGACACCGTCTACGCGGGCGCGGTGGGATCGGCGCTGTCCGCCGCGGGCGACATCGTGGTCCAGGCGACCTTCGCCCGGCCCGACGACATGCCGCCGGGATTGGACGCCCAGATCTCCACCATGGCGGTCAGCGGCGCGGTCGCGGCCGGCGGGTCCGGCGCCAACGTGGGCTTCGGCGGCTCGGCGGTGCTCAACTGGATCGCCAACACCATCACGGCCGAGATCGCCGGCACCGCCAGCGGCCAGGCCGTGACGGCGGGCGGCGACCTGCTGGTCCAGGCGCGCGACGCCTCCACCATCAACAGCCTGGCCGGCGCGGTGGCGCTGGGCCTGGGCAGCCAGGGCGCCAGCGTCGCCGTGGGCGCCAGCCTGTCGTACAACTACGTGGGCGGCGCGCCGCTGGGCATCTCGCGCTCGCATTCCGTGAAGGCGCTGATCCGCGACACCGAAGGCCTGGTGAGCGGCGGACACGTGCAGGTGTCCTCGCGCTTCGAGGGCGCGATCAACAACATCACCGTCGCAGGCAGCGTGGCCGTGGGCACCGTGGCGGTGGCGGTGGGCGGCTCCGTGTCCATCAACCGGGTCAACAGCCGCAACGAGGCAGGCATCCGCAATGCCCGCCAGATCGAATCGCGCGCGACCGGCGGCTCGCTGGCGGGCGTGGCGGTGCAGGCGCGCGACGACGGCTATGTGCTGGCCGTGGCCGGCGGGCTGGGCGTGGCGGTGTCGCCGGGCAGCGGCGCGGGCATCGCGGCCGGGGTCGCGGCGACCGACAACCGGATCGGCAACCAGACGCTGGCCTACATCGACGGCACCAGCGAGACCAATGCGGGCTCCACCACCCTGGTGCGCACGCAGACCGGCATTGCGGTCGATGCGGTCAACAATTCGCGCATCGTCTCCGTCTCCATCGGCGTGGCGGCGGCGGTGGCCGCGGGGCAGGGCTTTGCCGGCGCGGGCGCCGGCGCCGGCAGCGGCAACACCATCGAAGGCTCGGTCGAGGCGCGCCTGACGCGGGTCGACACGCCGTCCGGCGGCACGCTGAATCAAGGCGCGGTGCGCGTCTCGGCCGCGAACACGGGCAGCATCGTGACCGTGGCCGGCGCGCTGGGCGTGGCGGTATCGGCCGGCAGCGCCGGCGTGGGCGCGTCCATCGGCGTGTCGGTGGCGATCAGCAGCATCGCCACCACGGTGCGCGCGCGGGTGGAGGATTCCGTCCTGCGCGTGGCCAATGCCGGCGTCACCGTCAAGGCCAGCGACGAGGCCAGCATCACGGCGATCGCCATCGGCGGCGCGGTCGCGGTGCAGGCCGGCGCGGCCGGCGTGGCCATCGCGGTCGGCACCAGCGTCGCGGTCAACAAGGTATTCAACACGGTCGAGGCCACGGTCTCGGGCGGCCGCATCGAGACGGGCGGCGGCAAGCTGACGCTCAGCGCCACCCAGCAGGCGGATATCCTGTCGGTGGTCCTGGGCGCATCCGTCGCGGTGTCGGCGGGCAGCAGCGCCAACGCCGCCATCGGCGGCGGCGGCGCGCTGGCGCGCAACGTGATTTCGGCCAGCGTGCGCGCCGGCATCAGCGGCGCCATCATCGACACCCGCGCCTCGGGCGGCGCGGCGGGCGCGGTGGACGTGCTGGCCCTGGGCCTGTCGCGCATCAACGCGGTGGTGTTGGGCATGTCGGCCTCGGTCTCGGTCAGCCAGTACGCCGCGGCCTCGGCCTCGATCGGCGTGGCCATGGCCGAGAACGTCATCGGCTACGACGTCAACAGCGCCGGCCAGGTGGTCGCGCTGGGCGCGGGCCGTCCGGCCAATGAGATCGTGGCCTTCATCGACCGCAGCGCCGTCACGGCGGGCGCGGTCAGCGTGGATGCGCGCAACGTCTCGTTCAAGGCCAACGGCGATGTGGACCGCAAGCAGAGCATCGACGCGGTCGTGGTGGCTGGCGCGGTGGCGGTGTCGGTGGCCTATGCGCCGCCCGTCGTCGACGGCGCCAGCCTGGCCGTCTCCGGCGCCGGCGCTGGCGCGCGCGCGGTCAACAAGATCCAGACCGGCATCACGGCGCGCATCAGCGACCAGAACCAGCAGAACCGCTTCGAGGCGGGCAGCGTGACCGTCAGGGCGCTGGACCAGGCCGAGATCAACAGCACCATCGCCGCGGTGGCGATCGCCGTGGCGGTGTCGCTGGGTGCGACCGCCGCCTTGTCGGTGGCCGCCTCGCTGGCGCAGAACGAGATCGGCAACACCACGCTGGCGACCATGGACGGCTTGCGGATCGCCGGCGCGCCGGCGATCACGGTCAAGGCCGACAGCCAGGCCGCCATCACGACCGTGTCGGTCGCGGTGTCGGTGAGCGTGGGCGCGGGCCTGGGCGGCGTCTCGCTCGCGGGCGGCGGCGCCAATGCGCGCAACCTGATCGGCTCGTCCGCGACGGCGCTGGTCAACGGTTCGCGCATCGACGGCAATGCGGGCAATGCGTTGACCATCGATGCCGACATGAGCGGCACCATCAAGGCAACCGTGGTGGTCGCCAGCGTGGGCTTCACGGCGGCCGGCGCCTCGCTGGCCATCGGCTCGGCACTGGCCGAGAACAGCATCACGGAAACGGCCGGCGCGCGCGCCGGACTGACCGGCAGCAAGCTGTCCAACCTGGGCGCGGTGTCGGTCACGGCCGACAGCGTGCAGCGGCTGGAAGCCAAGGTCGGGGCCGGCGCGGTGGCGGTGGCCATGGGCGGCGTGGCGCTGGCCGGCGCCGGCGCGGCGGCCTTCAACACGAGCAAGGCGGTCACCCGTGCCTATGTGGATGGCCTGACCCAGGTCGACACCGCCGTGCGCGCGGCCGAGAGCCTGACGGTCAAGGCGACCAATACCTCGACGCTGGAGGCGACGGCGGTCGGCGCCAGCGCGGCGGGAACGGGTTCCGGCCTGGCCCTGTCGGTGGGCGCGGCCGTGGCCGGCAACAAGACCCTGGGAGCCGTCGAGGCCTATGTCGACAACAGCGTGTTGTCGGTGAGCGGCACGGGCGCGCAGATGGCGCGCCTGAGCGTCGCTGCGCAGGACGGCAGCACCCTGAAGGCCAAGGCCGTCGGCGCCTCGCTGGCCTTCTCCATGCAGGGCGGTTCGGTGGCGGTGGGCGCCACCGATGTCAAGAATGTGGCGGCGGCCAGCGTGCAGGCGCGCGTCAGCGGCGCCACGATCACGGTGTCCGACGGCGTATCGGTCACGGCCAGGCAAACCGCCACGGTGGACAGTGTCTCCGTGGCGGCCTCGGCGGCGGTCGCGCTGACGGGCGTGGCGGTTTCCGGCGCGGGCGCGGGCAGTTCCCAGGTCGTGGCGAACGAGACGGGCAGCCGCCTCACGGGCTCGACCGTGACGGCCGGCACCGGCGTGTCGGTCACGGCCGAGAACACGTCGACCATCACCGCCGTGACCGGCGCGGTGGCGGCCAGCGTCACCGGCGCCGGCCTGGGCGCCAGCATGGGCGTGTCCATCGCCAGCAATACCTTCGGCGCCTATTCGGGTGACGGCGTGACGCGCACCAACGGCGCGCAGGCCTACATCGCCAACAGCACCGTCACCGTGGCCAAGGGCAATCTCGATGTGCTGGCGACGTCCAGCGAGACCCTGAACAGCGTCAACTTCGCCGGCGCGCTGGCCGTGGTCGGCGCGGGCGTGGCGGTGGCCGGCTCGGGCGTGCAGGTCAGTAACCGCTATGCCAGCAACACCTCGGCCTACATAGACGGCTCGACGATCACCGTCGGCATCGACGGCGAGCGCGGCTCGCTGACGGTGCGGGCCAAGGACGACAGCATCATCGAACGCTCGGCTGCCTATGGCGTGGCGGCGTCGCTGGGCCTGGCGCCCGGCGCCAGCGTGTCGCTGGTGGTGTCGCTGGTCGACACCACGGCGGAAAACACCGTGTCGGCCTATATCGGCACGGCCGGTGGCAAGGAGGTCGGCGCCTACGACAATCTGTCCGTGCTGGCGCTGGAGAAGACGCAGTTCAAGAACCTGGAGGCGGTGACGGCCTCGGTCGCGGCCAGCGCCGGCGTGGCCGGCGCGGGCGCCGGCGTGCGCGTCACCAACAACACGCGCAACAACGTCAGCGCCCGTATCACCGGCAATGGCAAGGTTGGCGCCCTGGGCGCGCTGGCCGTGAAGGCCGACACCAATGTGCTGGCGGAAATCGACCTGACCCAGGTCAGCGTGGCCGTGGGCGTGATCGGCGCGGCGGTGGGCGTGGGCATCGCGGAGAATATCTCCCGCGACACCACCACGGCCTCGGTGTCCGAGGCGCAGGTGTCGGCGCCGAGCGTCAGCGTGGACGCGCTGGTGGCGGTGGACTTCAGCCGCACCCAGACCGCCGGCGTGGCCGCCACGACGGGTCTGGCCGTGAACGTCAACAAGGCGAAGGTGGATATCGGCGCGACCACGCTGGCCGAGGCGCGCAACGGCGCCGTGCTCAACGGCGTGGGCGTGACCACGGCGTCCGGCAGGACGCCCGGCCTGGTCAGCGTCAACGCGCAAGGCACGTACTATGGCAAGGCCTATTCCAAGGCGATCACCGGCGGTGTGATCGGCGTCGGCGTGATGAGCGCCGAAACCGTGCTGCAGGGCTCGCTCAAGGCCGTGGTCGACAACGCCAGCCTGCGCGGCGACGTGGTCGGCGTCACGGCCAGGGCGACGACCGACCGCAACGGCGAGGCCGGCCTGCTGGCCGAGGCGCGCTCGCTGGAAGTGGGCGGCCTCACCATTTCGGTGGACAGCGCCAGGCTGAGCACCAGCCTGGACGCGCGCGTGGAAATCTCCAACCGCGCGCAGATCGAGGGCACGCTGCTGAACATCTCGGCCAGCCAGGCGCAGTCGGTGGGTGTCAGCATGGACGCCGGCACCATCGCCCTGGTGGCGGGCCGGCAGGGCAAGATCGATGCCGACATCGGCGGCTCGTCCTATGTCGGCATCG
Organism: Achromobacter sp. 413638; assembly: GCF_043119405.1. NCBI lineage: Bacteria > Pseudomonadati > Pseudomonadota > Betaproteobacteria > Burkholderiales > Alcaligenaceae > Achromobacter > Achromobacter sp. 413638. The sequence goes on along the minus strand of NZ_JBICCO010000019.1, from coordinate 63,285 downwards.
GCGGCGGGGCGCGGGTCATCGGCAACAAGGTCGACATCCGCGCCAGCAACACGGTGCGCGGCGAATCCGCGCTCAGCGCCTATTCGGTCAAGCTGGTGGGCGCCGACGTCAGCAAGCATGACGTCAAGATCCGTCCGCAGTCCGTCATCGAGGTGAGCGGCGCGCGCGCGGCCGGCGACACCATCGACACGGCCGGCGCGACGGTGGTGCAGGCCAGGGGGAACTACGGCACTCCGGGCATGCTGGACATGGTGGCGACCAACGACATCATCTACACCCAGCGCAACAAGATCACCGGCGTGGCGGGATTCACCGTCACGCTGTCGACCAACCACCTGAGCACCGACGGCGCGCTGGCCCAGGTCAAGATCAACGGCGCCTTCGTGCGCAACACCTTTGGCGACGTGACGCTGGCGGCCAATACGCGCGGCGTGACCACGACGATCAGCGACATGCTGATCATCTCGGTGGCCAGCGCGAGCAAGACCGACAGCAACAACGACCTGACCGTGCGCAACAGCATCCAGATCGACAATTCGTCGATCGAGGGCGACAACATCCTGGCGCTGGCCGGCAACAGCAAGGTCTCGGATCCGCTGTCCACGGGCTATCTGCTGGCCAACGACAACGTCTCGTTCACGATGGTGGGCGTGGCGCAGATCCCGCTGGTCAACAGCGGCGCCAAGGCGCGCCAGATCAACACCATCCTGATCGACGGCGTGGCGACGAATGGCTCGCTGATCAAGGCGCAGCGCAACGTGCGCCTGGAAACCAACCCGTCGATGCTGGACCAGGCCAAGGTGAACGGCTCGGTGCAGGTGATCGGCCTGAACCTGAACCCGACGGTCAAGCTGGCCGACGGCGTGGTCGACAAGGCATCGAGCAAGGTCGCGACCTCGTCGGCCACGCGCATCATCGCCGGCGTGAATAACGCGGCGAACGTATTCGTGATCCCGGCCGAGCTGCTCAAGGCGCTGGCCCAGGCGGGCGTGCTGGTGCTGCCCACGCAGGCCAACCCGACGGTCTCGTTCGACCCGAACTCGCCCGCCGTCAAGGCCATCCTGGAAAAGCTGCTGGGCGCCAACTCGACCAGCCTGAACGGCGCCGGCGGCACGGTCAACATCGACGTGCGCTATGAGCTGACGGCGTTCCGCGCGCAGGACATCGAGGTCAACGTCACGACCGGCATGATCATCAAGAAGGGCAACGACTATTACTACTACGACAGCCTGGACAGCCGCAACCTGAACCTGGCCACGGAAAACTACGGCAACAGCTACTGGAAGAAGAACCCGCCCTCGCTGACGCAGGACGACAAGGACGGCGCGCTGGACTGGGACTTCGGCAGCTTCGCGGCCGACAAGGTGGGCAGCATCTACTACGTGCTGAAGACGGTGGACCTGGGCCAGCCGGTGCTGCGCTACGCCAGCCAGCAGAACATCATCAGCCAGCAGATCCGCACGCTGACCAAGATGCAGTCCGAGCACGCCTCCGACCCGCAGGCGGTGGCGCGCTACCAGGCCAACATCGCGGCGCTGCAGCAGCAGCTCAAGAGCCTGCAGCTGACGGACAGCAAGGGCCGTTACCTGGATTCGTTCTACACCTTCTACGTTGATATCCCCAACCTGTACGCGTCCGGCGGCTCGGTCTATGTGAGCGCGGCCGATACCAGCGGGGTGAAGACGGGCGGCATCGACGCGCGCGCCAACACACAGATCAACATCGTCAACGATTCGCCGATGCTGATGAACGTGAACGACGCCGTCGTCATGGACGGCACCATCATCCGCCCGGGCTCCGACGGCGAGATGAAGATCTTCAAGTCCGGTCATCTGTACATCAACGACGCGTCGGTCAAGGGCGCGACCGGTTCCGACGTGGCGGAAGTGCGCGTGTTGCAGCTGAAGAACGGCTGGGCCGCCGATCCATTCGGCGGCGCGCTGGACGCCGAGATGATGGCGCTGGTGGGCAACGCGCCGGTGGACCTGAACCTGCTGGGCGCGGTGGTCAATCCGCTGGGCAAGGTCTCGGTGGTCAACACGCTGGGCAGCATCAACGTCACCGGCACGATCTCGGCGCTGAGCCTGGACATCCAGGCCAAGGGCAACTTCAGCCTGCAGAGCGACGGCTGGTTCAATACCGGCGCCGATCCCACGGTGCTGGAGAACAGCTGGAAGTTCATCGTCGACTACTTCAAGAACAATGCCGCCAGCACCGGCGCCAGTGAAACGGCCTCGGACGTGCTGCTGAAGTGGGGCTACCGCAACCTCGGTTCCTTCTCCTCCTACATCGCCAGAGACAAGGCGGCCAGCGATTCGCGCATCTTCGCGCTGGGCGCGGTGAACATATCGGCCCTGACGCTGAACATCGACGGCAAGATCCAGAGCGGGGTCACGGACGCCTATATCCGCATCGATTCGTCCTTCCGGGGCGACAAGAACAAGTCGTTGCAGGACAACAATGGCTACGCGAGCAGCGGCGTGTCGTACAGCGCCGACGGATCCATGAATCGCTTTGGCGCGATCACGGGCCGCTTCGACTACGCCACGCAGACCATCATCCTGGATCCGATCCGGCTGGCGGGCGGCAGCATCACGCTGACGGGCCAGATCATCTCGGTGGGCAACGGCAACCTGATCGTCGCCAACGGTTATGCCTCGGTGCGCATCGACAACCAGACCACCTATGCGCTGGTGACCGGCGACATCGACGTCAGCACCTACCGCAAGGGCCGCATCGAGATCATCGACACCGCGCGCGGCCAGCGCGACCTGTACGAGCTCAACGGCGCGGACCAGGTGGTGCACACGGTCTGGAACAAGTTCGTCCAGGTGACGAATGCCGGCGTGGGGCAGCCGGGCTGGGTCTGGGTCTACGACAACGGCAGCGGCCCGGGCAACACGGCCGGCTCCAGCGCCGTGGTGGGGAACCTGGGCGGCCAGCTGACCACGACCTACAAGCCGGCCCAAGGCCAGGTGATGGTCTGGGTCATGGGCTGGGAATCCAGCGAAACGACCACGACCACCTACGTCACCAAGCAGCTCAACCTGATCGGCGACGGCGTCGATCCGCTGGGCTGGCTGACCAACAAGAACACCACCAAGAAGGGCCCCTACGTCACCTATGCGCAGTCGCGCCCGGTGCTGGTGTCGACCGTGGTGGCCTATACCAGTGAATCTTCCGTGCCGGGCGTGCTGCGGGACCAGCTCGCGGCCAGCGGCAAGCTGAAAGACGTGGTCCTGCCCAACTACGTGGAAGGCAGCGGCAAGCAGGAGCTGCGGGCGGACCCGAACGGGCCGATCTACATTCCGGGACTGGGCCGCTTCAGCGTGGTGACGGTGGGCGGCCAGCAGCTGGAGAGTTCCGACTTCGTCGTCACCTACCGCAAGTACAACACCAGCGTCATCGTGCGCAACGACGGGCCGCATTCCAGCGGCGGCGGCTGGCTGCGCACCAAGACCACCACGCTGACGCAGGTGGTCGAGAAGAAGCAGCAGGAGCTTTATACCTTCTACGTGCCGGCCTCGCAGGACATCAACCTGACGTTCCTGGGCTCCAGCTCGCAGCCGAACGCGGTCTATATCCGCAGCAACGGCGACGTGACGCTGGGCGGCAACGTGATCGTCGGCAATGGCAAGACCGTGCGCATCGAGGCCGTGTCGTCGTCGAAGTCGACGTCCATCACGACTCGCGGCGAGGTCGGCATCCTGGCGCGCGATCCCAATGGGCAGATCCAGCCGGGCACCGCCTCGGTGAATGTCGAGGCCTATGCGCTGGGCGGTTCCATCCAGTTGAACGTCATGGGTTCGGCGGGCTATACCCGGGCCGAGGCGCGCAACGATATCCGGCTGACCTATTTCTCCGAGGGCGGCACCAGCTCCCGGGCCATGCTGCAGAAGGTGGCCTCGTCGGCCGGGACCGTCTATATCGAGGCGCTCAACGGCATCTACGCGCACGCCTCGGCCGGCAACGACACCGTGGTGCTGGGCAATCGCGTCGAGCTGAACGCCGGCTATGGCGCCATCGGCTCGGCCGCCAAGGCGCTGTCCATCCATGCGCGCCAGGGCTTCGCGGCCCAGGCCGGACTGGCCGGCGGCGTGGCCGGCGCCGACAAGAGCATTTACATCGCGCAGAACGTGGCCAACGCCGACCTGGTGCTGGTCAAGCCGGTGAACTGGGTCAATCCGCAGGCCTCGGTGTACTCGCAGCTGGGCAGTGTCAGCATCACGCTCAACGGCGGCTCGCTGCTGGACGGCGAGAAGGCCGATACCCGCACCGCGACCGAGAAGGCCTATCCCACGGTCACGGCCAGGATCCTGGCGGATCTGAACGCGCAGATCGCGCGGTACGAAGGCTATTGGTCGGGCGTGCGGGCATTGCAGGTGGCCAGCATCACGCTGGGCGGCGCCGGGACCTTCCTGAGCACCCAGCTCGAAGGCGATGGGCGCTACCTGGCCGTGGCTTTCGAGCGCGCCGGCGACTACGAGGCCCTGCTGAAGGCGGCGGTGGACGGCGGGCGCCTGGTGCGCCTGGCGTACAACAACAGCCTGAACGGCAACGCGCGCCAGGAAATCCTGGGCAAGCTGATCGCGGTGTCGAACGACGGCCTGAACTACCGCTTCCAGTTCTCGGTCTACGATTCGGCGACCGGCCTGTTTGCCGCGCCGGTGTCGATGGCCTCGCTCGGCTACACCGCCGGCAGCCAGGGCGTGCTGTTCGGCCCGGCCTATGGCCTGGCCGGCGCCACCGACACGTCCAACGCCAATCTGCCGATCCGCTTCACCCTGCCGGCGACGCTGCCGGCCTCGACCCTGGGGTCCGGCGTCCTGCAGATGACGTTCACGCAGGCGCAGCTGAACCAGCTGGCCGCCAGCGGCAATGGCGCCGACGTGCTGGCCGCGCTGCGCAAGTACACCTATGTCGAGATCGGCGGCCAGAAGCTGCTGATCGACCAGATCCTGCCGGTCATGAAGAATGGCGGGTACTGGGGATCGCAGGACTTCGACACGGTGCTGATCACGCTGAAGACGCCCTATGTGGGCATCTCCGCGTCGACCAACGGCCACGTGTCGCTCAATGTGGTGCTGGGCGGCGGCAGCGGCGAGTATGGCGGCGAGAACTACGCCGACAAGGTCCAGGCCGCGCGGCCCGGGGTGCCGGCCAACGGAACGCAGGTCAAGAACCCGCCGGCTGGCGACAGCGACATCACGAATGCGGTCATCGCGGCGATCAACGCCTACAACACCGCCCATCCCTCGGCCAAGATCCCGACCGGCCCGGGTTCGCTGTACGACCTGCTGACCAACACCGCGCTGGGCAAGGCCGGCTCGGTGATCCAGCGCAGCGTCACCAGCAATACCATCGCGCTGGCCGGTGCCGCGCTGGGCTGGCAGATTCCGGCCACCGTCTCGTCGGTGCAGGAATACGTCGCCTGGCTCAACGACCCGGCCAATGGCCTGGTGGGCAGCGAGATCAAGCTGACCATCGACGGCGTCGAGGTCACGCGCCGGATCCAGTCCTTCGACCTGAAGCGCGCGGACGGTTCGGTGTCCATGGGCATCTACCACCCGGACAACTATCTGTCGCTGGTGCTGGACGATACCGTCACGCTGAAGCACTACTACGTGCGCGACGGCAGCGACACCGTCGTCGCCCAGCAGCTGCCGTCCGAACTGACCTTCGGCCTGACGGGCCTGGGCAAGGGCGACAACAAGGGCGAGATCGCCTATGCGATCCGGCGCGGCCTGGGCGCGACCGCGCTCATGCAGGGCTCGCTCGCGGTGGACAGCCGCTCGGCCTGGGGCTGGTGGGGCAATCAGAACCTCACCTTCTACCAGTACACCGAGACGACGACGGGCGGCGCGGCCAGGTATGGCAACTATGTGAGCCTGGGCAACGGCTTCAGCTGGGACCTGAGCGCGTCCAACCTGAGCGACGGCGCGCGCATCCAGATGCTCAACGCGATCAAGTCCCTGCTCGCCAGCGGCCAGAACATTTCGTTGACCGGCCTGGACCTTTTCATGACCAACGATGGCACCACGCGCACGGGCCATCAGCTGGGTGTCTACGACAACGGCAAGCTCAAGATCGTGTCCGTGGTGGACGAGTTCGGCAATCCGCTGACGGCCCAGAGCCCGGACAGCGCCTGGCTCAAGGGCCGGATCGTGTTCGCCGGCGATGTCTACGCCGAGGAATCGCAGCTCAAGGCGCTGTACGCCTACCGCAATCTGGACACCAATGATCCGAACTGGAGCCAGAAGCCGATCGATCTGGGCGGCATGGTGGTCAACGCGGGCATCCGGCTGGTCGACTCCGGCTTCGCGCAGCAGTCGCTGGCCGCCAAGGGCGCGGCCTCGCTGACGCTGGCCGGCAACGACGCGCTGACGCGCGGCCAGCGCGTGGAGCTGAGCTTCGCCGGCTCCAGCCAGACGCTGGTCTACTACATCAAGAGCGTGAACGGCCGCGTGGTGACGCTGGCCGACACGGCGGACAACGCCTTCCTGCCCAATGGCGAGGTGCTGACGCTGGAGCAGATCCTGAAGGCCGTGGGCGCCACGCCCGGCGCCATCTCGGTCAGGCTGCTGGACGCCTCGGCCAGCGGCGCGTCCGTCGCCACGGACGACGTCATCACCCTGACCAAGACCGACATCGTGCCGGTGCTCGATGCCGCCGGCAACGTGACCGGCTACCGCAATCTGCAGAACTACGACCGGGTCTACCTGAACGACGCGCTGGCCAAGGATGGCAAGACCATCAGCCTGCAGAACAACGTGGCCTACTACGTGCTGGTCGAGAGCGGCAACCGCGTTCGCCTGTTCGCGTCCAAGGAACAGGCCATGCTGTACCAGCAGTTCGAGCAGCTCAGGCAGACGCCGGACGGGCAGGCCCTGATTAAATCGCTGTTCACCGACGCGGGCATCATGCCGCAGTTGCTGACGGGATTCGCCGCTGCCAATCTGCGCGGCATGTTCACGGTCAGCACGCATCTGTTCCAGGCCCAGGCCGTGGCGGATCCGGCGAGCCTGAGCGCGCAGATGCAGGCCCTGCACGAGCAGTTCAAGAACCAGGCCTACGACCCCAATCACCTGCCGTCCAGCCTGAACCTGGCGGGCGTCCAGGACCTGGTGAAGTCGGTGCGCAACCAGGTGGTCTATGACTACGCCGTGAACAAGGAACTGGCGCAGACGGCCGAGTACCACAACTATTGGCGCGAGCGCCTGACCTCGACCGTGGGCGCGTCTTCGGCGCTGACGGGGCTGGCCGACGGCAGCTTCAAGCTCGCCAACATGTTCATCGTGGATGACGGCAAGGGCGGCTTGCGCGCGCTGGCGACCGGCGACGAGATCTACTTCCGCGACGCGGTCGGCGGACTGCGGGCCGACACCGCGTACTACGCCATCGTCGGCGCCGACGGCAGCATCCGCCTGGCGGCCACGCTGGCCGACGCCATGCTCTACCAGACGGGCGCGGGCCAGAACGATGCCCTGCTGGCCCTGTATCCCGGCATGGGCAAGGCTGTCACGGTGGACTTCAAGGCCACTGACCTGGCGAGCGCGCAGGCCTACGTGCGCAACTATGTCCAGAAGACCGACGCGCCGGCGCAGACGGCCGACGAGATCGCGTTGTACGGCAGCAGCTACCGGACCGGGTACTTCTTCTATTTCTCGGCGGCGACGCTGCGCAATATCGAGAACAACCTGTTGTATCCGGTGTCGGCCACCATCAACGAAAAGGTCTTCGATATCGACAGCCAGTCCGAAGGCGTGCCGCCGGCGGATCGCTTCCTGAATGTGAAGGCGGGGCAGGGTATCACGCTGCGCACCTCGGGGCAGGGCTCGATCGGCGCGCAGCTGGGCGAATACACGCTGAAGCTGCCCGACCTGAGCACGATCAGCGGCGACCAGCGCGCCAACATCTTCGACGCGCTGCCGGAGGCCGACAAGGCCATCCTGTCGCGCGCCAATGCCGCCAACCTGGCGGGCGTCTATCACACGCTGTACCGCTATATCGGGCCCGCCGGCACGGTCTCGCTGGACCGCGCCCACGTGGACTTCACCGACGCCAGCCTGTGGCGGGCGGTCAATCCCATGTTCTCGAACGATGCCGCGCTGCAGCTCGGCGCCAGGCTGGCGGCGGGCACCGAACTGCAATTCCTGTTCGCCGACCGCTTCGGCCTGTTCGAGAACAGCCGCGAGGTCTTCGTCTACAACAGCCGGATGCTGGAAGGCGCGACCGGCGGACAGCTGGCGCAGCTGCAGGCGAACATCGCCGCGGCCCGGACCGCCGGCCTGCAGGTGGTGGACATCGGCAGCGGCTTCCTGGACCCGGTCTGGAAGGCCGTCGACGTGCCATTCGTGGCGCAGGACGGCGCCAGCGCGCAGCAGCTGAAGACGGGCGCGCTGGTGGGCGACATGCGCGATCCGCGCTATCTCACCATCAACCTGACCCGCTCGCTGGCGGTGCAGGCGGTCGACGGCGTGGTGTCGGCCTATAGCGACACCACGGTGGGCCTGGACTCGCCCAAGGGCAGCATCCGCCTGGGTGACATCCATGCCGCCAAGGGCATCACCATCACGGTCAGCGCCCAGGGCGGTTCCATCATCGGCACCGACGCGGGCACGCTGGAGAGCCAGGGCCAGGTCAGCCTGGTCGCCAATCGCGACATCGTGGGGGGCACCCGCGACGCCAACGGCATCTACCAGTACGACGGCGCCAAGGCGCTGCAACTCAATCTGGGCGCGGGCCATGCGCTCTATGTCGAGGCGGGCGGCGTGGCGCGGGTGGCGCAGCAGGGCGGCGTCGACCTGAACCTGGTGCTGGCCAATACCAAGGGCACGGCCCAGGCCGGCTCCAGCTACCAGGCCGACGCCAACCTGCGCGTGGGCCAGGTGATCGCCGCCGGCAACGTCACGCTGCAGGCGGGGCAGTCGATCCTGAACGCCACGGCGGCGGGCCAGCGCCAATACGCCAACGTCACGCTCAGCGAACTGAGCGCGCAGGCGCTTGCGGCGCTGGGCTATGCGCGGGAGGTGGTCCTGATCGCGGGGCAGTCCGTCGGCCAGCTGGGCGCGGACCTGTCGGCGGACGGGTCGCCCGTGCTGGTCAATCTGTCGGCCAGCGATAGTCAGGCCGTGCTGAAGGCGCAGGCCGGAACCAGCCTGAACGTCTATGGCCTGCATGGCCTGCGCCTGGGCGGCGTGACGGTGGCGGACGGCAATGGCCTGCGCGGCGACGCGCGGATTTACGCGCTGGAAGACATCCTGAACGGCACGGCGCCGGGCCAGGCCGCGCTGACCGCGCGCAATGCCTGGCTGGGCACCCTGTCCGGCGGCATCGGCGTGGCGGCGCAGCCGCTGTTGACCGATCTGTCCGGCTATCTGATCGCGCTGGCCCAGGGGGCCGTGGCGATCAGCCAGCTGGGCGCGCATGACCTGGCGCTGGCGCACGTGGAATCGCGCAACCGCGACGAGATCCGCCTGAGCAGCCAGGCCAGTATCGTCAACGACAAGACGGCGCATCCGGGCCTGTCCGCCGGCCGCGCCGATCCGGTCGTCATCGGCGGCAGCCTGTATTTCACGGCGGCCGGCTCGGTCGGCGGCTACGGCCAATCCGACGCCGCCGGCGCGGCGGTCAACGACGCGCTGATCGTGGCGGCCATCGGGCCGCAGGCCACGCTCAACGCCACGGCCGGCGGCGACGTCGCGCTGGTGCAGGTGGCCCAGGCTGACGATGCGCAGGGCGCCACGCAGACGCTGGCGCTCAACGTGGGCCGGATCGAGGCGCGCAACGTCTGGCTGGCGGCGCGTTCCAGCGCGGCTGGCGTGGGCGGGGACATTCATGTGGCGGCCGGCTCGGCGCTCAGCGCCGTGGGCGTGGCCAGCCTGCTGGCCGGCAACAACCTGTATGTCGCCGCTCCGTCCAATGGTCAGCCCGGCGGCCTGATCTCGGCCGGACAGCGCATGAACCTGCGCGTGGACCGCGATGACCGCGGCGCCTACGGCAAGGCCTCGGCCATCACTATAGACGGCCGCCTGCTGGCGCCGGAAATCGTCATCCACGGCAGCGAGACCGGCGCCAACACCGTCCGCTTCGGCGCGACCGCCGACGCTGGCGGCGCGCTGGACGGCAACGGCTTGCTGACCCAGGGCAACACGATGCAGATCCTGGGCGGGTCCGGCCAGGACGATATCGAGATCCGCGCGCGCCTGATCGCGCAGCAGCTGCTGACGGTGTCCACGCAGGACGGTGATGACCGCGTGGTGCTGCAGTCGACCGAAACCTCGGGCGGCGTGCGCATCGAGACGGGCGCGGGCAACGACACGGTATCCGTGATCGGCACGCGCGTCGGCGGCGGATTGTCCATCTTGACCGGCGACGGCGGCAATGTCGTCACGCTGGACACGGCGACGGTCGGCGGCGACACGTCCATCACGAGCGGCAAGGACGCGGACCAGATCACGCTGGTCAACAGCGGCCTGACCGGCGGCCTGACGATCGACGCCGGCGATGGCGGCAACGTCGTCAAGCTGGATACCACAACGGTGGGCGGCGCTACACGCATCACGGCCGGCAAGGACGCGGATCAGATCACGCTGGTCAACAGCGGCCTGACCGGCGGCCTGACGATCGACGCCGGCGACGGCGGCAACGTCGTCAAGCTGGAGACGGTGACGGTGGGCGGTGATACGCGCATCACGAGCGGCAAGGACGTAGATCAGATCACGCTGGTCAACAGCGGCCTGACCGGCGGCCTGACGATCGACGCCGGCGACGGCGGCAACGTCGTCAAGCTGGATACCACGACGGTGGGCGGCGCTACACGCATCACGACCGGCAAGGACGCGGATCAGATCACGCTGGTCAACAGCGGCCTGACCGGCGGCCTGACGATCGACGCCGGCGACGGCGGCAACGTCGTCAAGCTGGAGACGGTGACGGTGGGCGGTGATACGCGCATCACGACCGGCAAGGACGCGGATCAGATCACGCTGGTCAACAGCGGCCTGACCGGCGGCCTGACGATCGACGCCGGCGACGGCGGCAATGTCGTCGCGCTGGAGACGGTTACGGTGGGCGGCGATACGTCCATCGTCACCGGCAGGGATGCCGACCAGATCACGCTGACGCGGACCGTCGGCCAGGGCATGCTGAGGATAGACGCGGGCGACGGCGACAACCGCGTGCTGCTGTCCGAGACCGTCCAGCATGGCGCGACGACGATCCTGACCGGCAACGGCCAGGATCTCATCAGCCTGTCGATGGCGGACTTCCTGGGCCGTTTGCACGTCGAATCCGGCGCCGGCAATGACAAGATCTGGATGTCGCAGATCCTGCTGGGGGCTGGCGCGACGGTGCTGGGCGGCGATGGCGACGATTACATCTATCTGTCGGCGCGGGCGCTGGCGGGCGGCGTGTCGATTTCCGGGGGAGCGGGCAACGACCTCATCGTGCTGGACAAGCTGCCGTCGCTGACCAGCCGGCAGACCGTTCCCGGTCAGGTCGATCGCGTCGACGTCGACGGCGGCGCGGGCTCCAACCGCGTCATCGTCAATCTGGCCGAGGCGCTGACCTCCGTGCTGATCAATGTCCATCATTCCGACGGGCAGGGCCGCGAGAACCTGGCGGGCGTCAACCAGCTGACCATCAATGGCACCGCGCAGGACGAGACCTTCCTGCTGCGCGCCGGCTATCTGGCCAAGCTGACGCCGCAGGGCGCGGGCTACGCCGACGCGGTGCAGCGCGTGAACTACGACCGGACCAGCACGGGCGGGCTGCGCCTGAACGCGGTGGACGGCGGCAATCGCTTCTACATCGACGACACCGGCACGCAGGTCGTCATCGACGGCGGCCGCGGCAGCGATCCGGCAAAGCGCAACGAGTTCCAGATCGGCCAGCTGTACGGGCTGGACCGGCTGCCGCCCAGTGTGGCGGCGGGCGACCGGATCGATACCGTGCGCACCACGCAGGGCTATCTGTCGCGCGGCAACAGCCATGGCATGACGATCTACGGCGCCGAGAACAGCGTCAACGTGTTCCGCATCTACAGCAATGCCGCGCCGCTGGCGTTGCATGGCGGCAAGCGCGACGACGCCTTCATGGTCTACGCCTTCAAGCAGGATCAGGCGCAGGCGGGCGGCGCGCGCGGCTACGTGCTCAACGGCGAACTGTCCATCGATGGCGGCGAGGGCGTGAACACGTACACCACGCTGGGCACGGAGGAGGATGATGCCTTCGTGCTGACGCAGGAAGGGCTGCGCGGCGCCGGGCTGAACACCCGCTACCAGAATATCCAGCGGGTGAACCTGGACGCGCGCGAGGGCAACGACCACATCTATGTGCTGTCCACGCGCAGCAACGTGATCACTACCCTGATCGGCGGCAGCGGCAGCAATACCTTCGACCTGTCGGGCGATGTGGCGGGCAATACCATCGTCAGCGGCCGCGACGGCTCGCACGGCGTGCTGGACGGCAAGCAGCCCGTCGTCGTCACCGCCCAGCCGGGCGCGCTGAACGGCAGCGGCGGCGCGCCGTTGGCGTTGTCGGTGAGCCTGGACATGGGCATCCTGCCGCGTCCGGCCAGCGGCCAGGCTTATGTGTCGCTGACCAGCGCCATGCTGGCGTCCGCGCTCTACGGCTCGCTGACGCAAGGCACGGGCCTGTCCGCCGCCGATGGGCTGGCGGCCGTGCGCCAGGGCCTGCAGGGCCGTGGCCTGCTGCTGTCGACCGACGGCGGTCAGACCTGGCATGAAAGCGTGGTGCTGGCGTTCGACGCCAATGGCGTCGGCGGGCAGGGCTGGGGTACGACCCGGCAGGTGCTGGTCAAGCTGGAGGACGGCCCGGGCATCGGCCTGCCGCCGGTGAGCCTGGCCGGCCGCGACCTGCGGCTGTCGGCCACGCTGTTCACCACGCTGCCCGGCATGCACGATGTGGCCCTGCCATCCATCGTCGTGCCGGTGGCCGATCCGGGTCACGCCGGACCGCCCAACGATCCGGGCAAGGTGCGCGCGCCGCGCGCCACCGACCAGCCAACGATCGTCGTGGATCCGGTCACGGGCGTGAGCTATGCCAACTATCCCGACCAGCCGCACGACGTGTCCGGCATCCAGGGCAGCCTGCTGATCGAGGGCGGCGCGCTGGACAAGCCGGACTACGACGGCACGCTGCGCGCCGGCGTGGGCCTGCCCGGCGAGACCGACGCGCCGCTGGGCGCGCGCAATACCGGCCAGGCGCCGACGGCCGCGGCCAACAACCGCATCCGCCTGTTCGACGACGGCACGCTCACCGGCCAGGTGGGCATGCAGGACATGGCCGGGCAGCTGAGCGGCCTGGGCAGGCTGTACAACAACCCGCAGGCGGGCGACTTCGGCCGCATCACCGGGCTGGGCATGACGCCGGGCGTGGGCGCGGCGGCGGGCAGCATCTTCCAGGCCAGCGAAGCCGGCATCCATGGCTATGACCGCGGCATCGTCTTCCACGGCGTGCAGTCGGTCAACACCATGCTGGGTCAGGGCGACGATACCTACACCGTGCGCCATGCGCCCGTGGGCACCGTGACCCTGGTGCAGGGCGGCGGCGGCAACAACACGCTGGTGGTCCAGGGAGATACCGTGGGCGGCGCCAGCCGGCCGGTGCTGCTGTTCGGCTCCACCAGCCAGGACGACCGCTACTACACCGCCACGCCCGGCCACCGGGTGGCGGGCCAGGCGCTGGCCTTCGGCAGGGCGGGCAACAACGTGCTGGACGCGCGCGGGGCGACCCAGGGCGTGATCCTGTACGGCGGCGCCGGCGACGACCTGATCTACGGCGGCTCGGGCAACGACCTGATCGCCGGCGGCGGCGGCAACAACACGATCCATGCCGGCCAGGGCAACAACATCGTGTTCGGCAATGCCGGCCTGAACCTCGACCTGGGGACGCCCATGGACATGCGCAGCTCGCCGGACCTGCGTTCGCTGTACGCGCTGACGCTGGTGCTGAGTCCGGATCAGGCCGCCGGACAGGCGGTGGGCGCGGCGGCGGACCGGCTGGCCGTCGGCGGCAACACCATCACCGCGGGCGACGGCAACAACATCGTGTTCGCCAACTTCGGCCGCATCGTGACGGTGACGCCGGTCAACTACCTGCGCGACCGGGGCGATTTCATCGATCCCGCCGCGCCGGGCGGCGAGGCCCGTTACCTGGCGGGCGCCGGCCTGCTCGCGCTGGAAACCATCAATGTGCCGACGGCGGGCCGCAATGCCATCTCGGTCGGCAGCGGGCGCAACGTGCTGTTCGGCGGCATGGGCGACGACAGCATCCGGGCGGCCGGCGGCTTCAACCTGATGGCCGGCAACGCGGCGCAGGCGCTGTACACGGCGGCGGGGCGCATCCTGTCCTTCGCTTCCACCTTCCCATCGCAGGGCGGCAACAATTCGCTCTACAACAATGGCGAAGGCGTGATGATCGGCGGCGTCGGCAACGACGTGCTGGAAAGCGGCGCGGGATCCAACGTCATGTTCGGCGACAACGGCAGGGTGACGTTCGTCAACGATCGTTTCAGCGTCGCCGAGACGCTGGATATCGCCTATGGCGGCGACGACATCCTGCTGGCGGGCACCGGCGGCAATTTCATGCTGGGCGGCCGTGGTTCCGACATGTTCCGGGGCAGCTTCTCCAAGGACGTGATGGTGGGCGATTTCGCGGCCATCTACTTCGATCTGTCGGGCAGCCGCGTCGTCAACCTGACGCGCTTCGGCCCGGGCGGCAACTCGCCCGACCTGATCACCCGCTCGCTGGAAGCGCTGTATTCCTGGCCCGGCACGCTGGGGCATGCGCCGCATCCGGTTTTCGAACGCGCCTGGACGCAACGCAGCGTGGCCTTCCTGTCCGCCGGCCACGCCGCGCAGGATGGCGGCCGCGTCAGCGTGGCGCCGGAGCGTCCGGATATCGTCATTGAACGCCACGACGGCGGCATTTCGATCTATGCTGCCGGCGATGCCACGCATGGCGAAGTCAGCATGCGTGGCGGTGCTGGTGCATCTGACGGAGGCCGGAGCATGGCGCCGTCCGGCGCGGCCGGGACGGAATCACCGGGGGACGGCGCGCGTCAGGAGCAGGATGAGCAGCAGCAAGAGCCGCAGGCCAGCGGGCAGGAGCAGGATCCGCGTCCGCGGGCGTCCGCCGGCGAGGCGGCGCCCCGGTCGTCCGCCGAGCCGGATCGGGAGCCTGACGAGCGCGCGGCCCTGGCGGCTGGCGTGGGCGTGCTGGGCCTGTCCGGCGCGCTGGGCGCGACCGGCTCGGTGGTGTTCAATTCCAAAACCAATACATGGGAGAACAAGGCCCGCCGCAAGACCGGAGTGCGCATGATCCGCCAGGACATGCCGCTGGAGGAAGCGCAGGCCCTGAGCGAGGATGAATGATCCGATCGTCGCCGCGCAGGTGAAGCGCGCGGACCTGGCCTGGTGGTCGGCGCTGTCTTCCATCGCCGACCGGCAGGCGTTCCTGCAAGCCTGGGTGGCCCTGCAGGCCAGCCAGCTCGCGGACCTGCGCCATGGCGCGCTGATCCTGGGCGAGCCGGACACCGGGCCGTTCGAGGTGGCGGCCGCCACGCCCGCCGGCAGCCGTCCCGGGCCGGGTTTCTACAACCTGGTGGATGATTGCCTGCAGGGCCGCGAGACGGCCGTGGCCGCCGACGGCCGCGCCCTGACCGTGGCCTATCCCATCGTGCTGGGCGGCCGCCTGCATGGCGTGGCCGCCTTCGAGACCGCGCCGCAGCCGCCCGAGCCCGTGGTGCAGGCCCTGCGCTGGGGCGCGGGCGTGCTGGAGGCCTGGCTGCTGCAGGGCGAGCGCAACGACAGCGCGCTGACCATCGAGCGGCTGATGTACGTCGTCAACAGCGTCGCGCGCGCCTTGAAGGAGGGCCGCTTCAAGGACGTGGCGCTGACGCTGGTGACCGACCTAGCGACCCGCCTGGAATGCGACCGCGTGAGCATCGGCTTTCGCCAGGACGGGCGCATCAAGGTGCAGGCGCTGTCGCACAGCAGCCGCCTGGTGCAGAACATGAACCTGGTGCAGGCGGTGGCCGAGGCCATGGACGAGGCCGTGGACCAGAACACCACGCTCTGCCTGCCCCAGGACGAGGGCCGCACCATCCAGCTGCGCGCCCACCACAAGCTGGCGCGCGAGTTCGGCAACCGCCACGTGCTGACCGTGCCCTTCGCGCCCGACGCCGAGGCGCGCGGCGCCTTGCTGTTCGAGCGGCCGGACGGGCGCGGTTTCGACCGCCAGGACATCGAGCTGTGCCAGAGCGTGGCGCTGCTGGCGGGCCGGGTGCTGTACCAGCGGCTGCGCCAGGAACGGCCGCTGTGGCGCAAGGGCCGCGATGCGCTGCTGCGCGAAGCGGGCCGCTTGTTCGGCGCGCGCTACATCGGCCGCAAGCTGCTGGTGCTGGCGGTGGCGGCGCTGGCGCTGTTCGCCGCGCTGGCCCACGGGCCCTATCGCGTCGGCGCGTCCGCCACCGTGCAGGGCGTGGTGCAGCGCGTGGTCGCGGCGCCGTTCGAGGGCTATATCGCCGAGGCCACCCGCCGCGCCGGCGACGAGGTCAGGCAGGGCGATGTGCTGGCCGTGCTGGATACCCGCGAGACCGAGCTGGAGCTGCTGCGCGCCGGCAACCTGGAGGTGCAGTACCGCCGCCAGGGCGAGGAGGCCATGGCGCGCGGCGACAGCGCCGCCGCCGCCATCGCCCAGGCGCAGGCGCGCCAGGCCATGGCCCAGATCCAGTTCTACCGGCAGCAGATCCAGCGTTCCAGCCTGCGCGCGCCGTTCGACGGCGTGCTGGTCAGCGGCGACCTGAGCCAGCAGCTGGGCGAGGCGGTCAAGCGCGGTCAGGAGCTGTTCAAGCTCTCGCCGCTGGACGGCTACCGCCTGTGGCTGGACGTGGAGGACCGCCAGATCGACGACGTGGCGGTGGGGCAGACCGGCAGGGTGGCGCTGGCCGCCATGCCCGACCGGCAGATCCCCTTCACGGTCACGCGCATCGTGCCGCTGGCCCAGGTCCAGGAAGGCAAGACGGTGTTCCGCCTGGAGGCCAGCCTGACGCCGGGCGAGAGCGCCACGCTGCGCCCGGGCATGGAGGGCGTGGGGCGCATCGACATCGGCGAGCGCCGCTACGCCTGGATCTGGACCCACGGCTTCATGGACTGGCTGCGCCTGAAGTGGTGGGCCTGGTTCGGGTAGGAAGCGGAACATGACGGCCACCGCCCTCTACAGCAATTCCTGGCACCGCGTCAGCGCGCTGCGGCCGCGCCTGCGCTCGCACATCCACATCCAGCGCCACACCTACCGGGGGCAGGTCTGGTATGTGATGCAGGACCAGAGCAACGGCGAATTCCACCGCTACACGCCCGAGGCCAACCTGCTGATCAGCCTGATGGATGGACGCCGCAGCGTGCAGCAGATCTGGGAGATCGCCTGCGCTCAGCTGGATGACGACGCCATGCCGCAGGACGAGGTCATCCGCCTGATGTCCCAGCTGCACCGCGCCGACGTGCTGATGACCGATCGCGCGCCGGACGTGCGCGACCTGGTGCAGCGCCGCCGCCGCCAGCGCGCGCAGAAGATCAAGCAGTACGCCGGCAATCCCAGCGCGCTCAAGCTGCCGCTGCTCGATCCCGACCGCTGGCTGAGCGCCGCGCTGCCGTACTACCGCTGGCTGTTCACCTGGGTGGGCGGGCTGCTGTGGCTGGCCGTGGTGCTCTACGGCGCTGCGCTGGGCGCCATGCACTGGAAGGCGCTGACGCACAACGTCTGGGACCAGGTGTTCTCGGCCGGCAATGTGCTGGCCATGGCGCTGGTGTATCCGCTGGTCAAGGCCGTCCACGAGCTGGGCCACGCCTGCGCGGTCAAGGCGCGCGGCGGCGAGGTCCACGAGATCGGGCTGATGTTCCTGCTGCTGGTGCCCATTCCCTATGTGGACGCGTCGGCGGCGGCCGGCTTCGCCGACAAGCGCTGGCGCATGCTGGTGGGGGCGGCGGGCATCCTGGTGGAGCTGTTCCTGGCGGCGCTGGCCATGATCGCCTGGACGCAGCTGGAGCCGGGCCTGGGCCGGTCCGTGGCCTACAACGTCATCATCCTGTGCGGCGTGTCCACGCTCTTCATGAACGGCAATCCCCTGCTGCGCTATGACGGCTACTACGTGCTGTCGGACGCCATCGAGATTCCCAACCTGGGGCAGCGCGCCAATGCCTGGCTCGGGTATCTGTTCAAGCGCTACGTGCTGGGCCTGGCCGCCGTCGAGGCGCCGCGCGCCAGCCGGGGCGAGCAGTGGTGGTTCGTGGGCTATGCGCTGCTGTCCTTTGTCTACCGCATGTTCAT
This sequence comes from Achromobacter sp. 413638, assembly GCF_043119405.1. Taxonomy (NCBI): domain Bacteria; kingdom Pseudomonadati; phylum Pseudomonadota; class Betaproteobacteria; order Burkholderiales; family Alcaligenaceae; genus Achromobacter; species Achromobacter sp. 413638. The sequence goes on along the minus strand of NZ_JBICCO010000019.1, from coordinate 44,934 downwards.
CATGTTCCTGGCCATCTTCCTGGTGGCGGGGCAGTTCTTTTTCTTCGGCGTCCTGCTGGCCTGCTGGGCCATCCTGAACACCATCGTCATGCCGCTGTGGCGGCTGGCGCGGCAGCTGTTCACCGACCCGCAGATCCAGGCGCGCCGGGGGCGGTCCTATGCCATCACCGCGCTCTGCGTGCTGGCGGCGTCCGGACTGGCGGGCGCCGTGCCCATGCCGTCCTCGACCGATACCGAGGGCGTGGTCTGGGTGCCGCCGTCGGCCCAGGTGCGCGCGCCGGTGGCCGGCTTCGTCCGCGAGCGCCAGGCGGCGGACGATGCGCTCGTGGCGGCGGGCGCGCCGCTGCTGGCGCTGGAGAACGACGAACTGCAGCGGCGCGACGCCATGCTGGCCGCCCAGGTCGACGAGTACCAGGCGCGCTACGTGCAGGCCCATGCCCAGAATCCGGTGCAGGCCGCCATCACGCGCCATCAATGGCAGAGCCTGCTGACCGAGAAGCGCGCGGTCGATGAACAGGTGCAGTCGCAACAGGTGCGCAGCCGGCACGCCGGCCGCTACGTCTCGGCCCAGCCCGAGGACATGACCGGCCGCTACGTCCAGCGCGGCGAGCTGCTGGGCTATGTGCTGACCGAGGCCGAGACGGTGCGCGTGGTGGTGCCGCAGTCCAGCCTGGAGCGGATCCATCGCTCGCTGGAAGGCGTGCGCGTGCGGCTGGTGCAGGACGCGGGCCGCGAGTTCGAGGCGCGCGTGCTGCGCGAGGTGCCGTCGGCCACCGACGAGCTGCCCAGCATGGCGCTGAGCCTGCAGGGCGGCGGCAGCATCGGCGTGGATCCGCGCAAGTCGCAGGAAGGGCGGGCCAAGTCGGCGGAGAACCTGTTCGTCATGGACCTGCAATTGCCGCCGGACGCGCCGCTCGGCTACGTGGGCGCGCGCGTCTATGTGAAGTTCTCCCACGAGCCCCGGCCGATCGCGTTGCAGGCCTACGATATGGTGCGCCAGATGGTGCTGCGCCAGCTGAAGCTGTAATGGACAGCTTCGCCGCTCTCGCGCCCGACCCGCTCTATCCCGAAAGGGAGAGCGAGCGGCACGCCAACAAGCTGGAGGCCTGGGGCACGGCGGCGCTGCGCTGGCTGGCGCGCAAGCGGCGCCAGCCTCTGTGGCGCACCCGCCGCATCCTGGCGCAGGTGCATCGCGAGGCCGGCCGGCTGGCCGGGCTGGATCTGGCCGGCGTGCGCGCGCGCGCCGACGAGGTGGCGTTCGACCTGCGCTGCAACGGCATCACCCAGGCCGGCGCCGCGCGCGCCTTCGCGCTGGTGCGGCAGGCGGGCCGGCTGGCGCTGGGCAAGGCGCATTTCGATGTGCAGCTGCTGGGCGGCTGGGCCATGCTGCAGGGCATGGTGGCCGAGATGAACACGGGCGAGGGCAAGACGCTGACCGCCACGCTGCCGGCCGCCACGGCGGCGCTGGCCGGGCTGCCGGTGCATGTCATCACCACCAACGATTATCTGGTCGAGCGCGACGCGCAGATCATGACGCCGCTGTATCAGGCGCTGGGCCTGAGCGTGGCCTGGGTCAGCATGGAAATGGATCCTGCCGAGCGGCGGCGGGCCTATCGGGCCGACATCGTGTACTGCTCGAACAAGACCCTCGTCTTCGACTATCTGCGCGACCTGATCGTGCTGGACGACGACAAGGACGAGGACCGGCTGCGGCTGGAACGGCTGCGCGGCGGCGAGGGGCGCGTCGGCGAGCTGTTCCTGCGCGGCCTGTGCTTCGCCATCGTGGACGAGGCCGACAGCGTGCTGGTCGACGAGGCGCGCACGCCGCTCATCATTTCGGGCGTGCAGGAAGAGGACGGCGGCGCCGTCACCGCCCAGGCCATGGAACTGGCGGCGGGCATGCGCGAGGAACATTACCTGATCCAGCGGGAGCATCGGCGGGCCGCGCTCACCGAGTCCGGGCGCGAGCATCTGCGCCTGGCCTGCGCGGCCCTGCCCGCGCCCTGGGGCATTCCGTTCCGGCGCGAAGAGCTGATCCTGAGCGCGCTGACCGTGCTGCACCTGTACCGGCTCGATGAGCAGTACATCGTGCGCGACGGCAAGGTCATGGTGGTGGACGAGTTCACCGGACGCGTCATGCCCGACCGTTCCTGGGGCCAGGGCCTGCACCAGATGATCGAGCACAAGGAAGGCCTGGAACTCAGCGATCCGCGCGCCACGCTCAAGAGCATCAGCTACCAGCGCTTCTTCAAGCACTACCTGCTGCTGGCCGGCATGACGGGCACCGCCGCCGAGATCCGGGCGGAGCTGGGCCGCGTATACAACCTGCCCGTGGTCCGCATTCCCACGCATCGCAAGTCGCGCCGGATCCACGCGCCGGACAGCGTGCACCGGACCATGGCGGACAAATGGGCGGCCGTGCGCGAACGCTGTCGCGCGCTGCATGCGCGCGGCGTGCCGGTGCTGATCGGCACGCGCTCGGTGGCGGCGTCGGAGGAGGTGGCCCGGGTGCTGGCCGAGGCGGCGCTGCCGGCGGTCGTGCTCAACGCCAAGCAGGACGCCGACGAGGCCGCGCTGGTCGGGCGCGCCGGGGAGATCGGCAGCATCATGATCGCCACCAACATGGCCGGGCGCGGCACCGACATTCCCTTGTCGGACGCCGCGCGCGAGGCCGGCGGCCTGCACGTCATCCTGACCGAGCGGCACGAGTCCGCCCGCATCGACCGCCAGCTCGAAGGCCGCAGCGGCCGCCAGGGCGATCCCGGCCATGCCGAGGCCATCCTGTCGCTGGAGGACGCCGTGCTGGACAGCGTCAGGAACAGCCTCTGGTCGCGGCCGATGGATGCGCTGCTGGCGATGAGCTTCCCCGGCTGGCGCGCCGTCGCGGCGCGCTGGCTGCGCCACGCGCAGGCGCGCACCGAAAGAAAACTGGCCCGCGAACGCCGCAGCATGGTGTCCGCGGACGAAGAATTGGAGAATTCCCTGTCATTTTCCGGACAGGGAGACTGAGGTCCGTCGAAGATGAAGATTTCCGCCGCATTCCGTCCCGCCTGCCTTGGCCTTGCCGCCGCGCTGGCCTGCGCCGCGCAGGCCCAGGGCCTGCCGCCCGATGCCGCCTTGCCGCCGCTGACCGGCCTGGGCGCGCCGGCGGACAGCCTGGGCCATCCCATGGCCTGCCTGATCGAGCCGTTCCAGGTGTCGGAGCTGGGCAGTCCCTCGGCCGGCGTGCTGAACAAGGTGCTGGTGCAGCGCGGCGACGAGGTCAGGAAGGGGCAGGTGGTGGCCGAGCTGAACACCAATGTGGACGAGGCCACGCTGCAACTGCGCCGCGCCGAGGCCGCCTACCTGGGCCGCGTGGTGGAGCGCAACGCCGACCTGTACCAGCGCAAGCTGCTGCCCGCCGGCGACTACGACGAGATGACGTCGCGCAGCCGTCAGGCGCAGCTGCAGGTCGCCCTGCAGCAGGCCATCCTGGCCGAGCGCAGCATCAAGAGCCCGTTCGACGGCGTGGTGGCCGAGCGCTATGCCGGCCCCGGCGACCGCATCAACGACAACAAGATCGTCAAGCTCGCGCAGATCGATCCGCTGGTGGTCAAGGTGGTCGTGCCCGACGGCCTTTACGGCCAGATCAAGGCCGATGCCGGCGCCCAGGTCACTGTCAACGCGGCCATCAGCGACAAGCCGCTTCAGGCCAAGGTCTGGCGCATCGACCGGGTGATGGACGCCGCCAGCGGCACCTTCACCGTGCTGCTCAAGGTCGAGAACAAGGGCAACGCCATCCCGGCGGGGATACGCTGCTCGATCCGGTTCTGAGAACCAGGAAGGCTTCGCGCTCCCCGGCCTACAGGCTCATCGACCGCCCGCGCCGCTGCGCGACTGTTCCGAGTTCTCCACCAAGACCGCTTCGGCGAGCCGGTTCAGGCGTTGCCACAGCGTCGGGGACACCTCTGTACCGTGTTCCAGCGCGCGCCGGCCGGCCTGTGCGTAGTCCGCCGGCGTGACCCGTCGGGCGATCCGGGCGGCGTCGGCCTCGAGGGCGGGAGCAGGCAGGGGCTCGATATCCAGCGTCAGCGTCAGGGAGCGTGGCGATTCCGCAGCGCCGCGTTCCGGCAGGGCCGCCGTCTGGTAGCTCGGATAATCGGCGCCGCTTTCGATCCAGGCGGTGTGGCGATGCGCTGGCGCATCGCCGTCGTCCCATCGCGCCTGGGCCCAGCAGCCCTTGCGGGCGCAATCCGCCAGCAGCTTGAGGACGCACTTGCGATCGCGGCAGTCCAGGATTTCCAGCTGGATCCGGCCTTGCCGGGACGCGCGCAGGCAGGCCAGGTCCAGCAGGGACGGCAGGGCGTCCAGCGCGCTGCGACCATGGCATCGTGCGACCAGGCGGCCGGGAGCCGGGACGCTCAGTTCGGTGGCGGGCAGCGCGGGGTCGGCCTGCCACGCCAGCGCGTCCAGGCCGTCTTCGCCATGCAGCGGCAGCCAGCCGGCCATGGCGGCGGCATCCTCGTATTGGCCTTGCGGGTAGCCCAGCCCTTCGAAGACGCGTTTGAGCAGGGCGGCCAGTTCGTTGGCGGAGATCAGCATCAGGCGGTTTCCTGGGCGGGTGCGAGTGGCAGGAACCAGTCGTCGTCAAAGGGGTGTCCGATATCTTCCAGCAAGGGAGCCCCCTGGAACATGGTGTTGCGGACCCACAGGCGCGAGCGCGGGTCGAACTTGCTCACACCGAAGAAGGACAGCTTGCAGCGCAGCAGGTGCATGGGCAGCACGTCGCGGTCCAGCAGGTTGGCGCGGATTTCGCCGTAGCGCGTCGCCGCCATGGTCTGGATGCGGCGAACGATCCCGCGATCCTCGGGATGGCGGAAGAGAAAATCCGCGACCCGGTCGTGAGGATGCGTGGCCAGGTCACGGACCAGCCGCCGGTGGCATTGCTGCGCCAAGAGGGCGATGCCCAGCGGCATCTGTTTTTCGCGGCCCGCGTCGATGCCGCACAGGCCGAGCCGGGGTTCCTGCTTTTCCTGCGACCGGTACCAGAATGTCGCCTGCGCGCCGTCGGCGTCGAAGTCGATCTCCAGGGCCCAGCGGTAGGCGGATTCGATCAGCGCGCGCAGCTCGGCGGCCGGCATGTCCGGCCTCAGTTCCAGGCGTTCGGGCAGCGCCAGGCGTTCATCCAGGTCATCCACCCGCTCCGGGTGCAGTTCCAGCAGGATGCAGTTGAGCAGTTCCTGGCCCTGCAGGCTGCAATGGCGCGTCGCCCACTCCAGCAGCGGATTCCAGTATTCCAGCCGCGCGCCTTCCAGCCAGCCGGACAGGGCCTGCATGTCCGCGAGGGTGCGCTGGTTGTTGCCGGTCTGCCATTCGTCCTCGGTATGGGTCTCCCGGAGATGGCGGATGGCGCGGTCCAGCAGCTGCGGCAGTCGTGCGCGCGCGGCGGCGGGGGCGGGCGCGGCGACGATGCGGGCGAGCGCCAGTTCGCGCATCTCGACCCAGCGGCTGATGAGCTGCGGATGGTTGATCAGGTAGGGCGCCATGCCCAGGCCCGTCGAATTGCCGATGCCGAAGTAGCGCTTGAGCGCCGGTTCGAGCGCCACCGCCGTGGCGGGCGCGCGATGGCGGGCGATATGCTCGGCCTGCCGCAGGCTGAAGTTGCGCAGCATGAAACAGGTGAACATTTCTGCGGCGAAGGGACGGGCGAAATCAGGATGCCTGCCCCGGATCTTTTCCCAGTCGGCCATGCCCAGCTTGCCGCTGCCGTAGACCGCCGTTGTGCGGTACAGGTAGCCGACACGCGTGATCCGGGCCGCGTCGGGCTGCCGCCCCCGGGCCAGCGCGTCCACGACATAGTCGAAGTTGCGCACGCTCCGGTTGGCGCGCGACAGCACCATCGTGCGGGCGTCCAGCCTGCCGGCTTCCTGCAAGGGCACGTTGCGGCGCAGGCTGTCCAACTGGTCCGGATCGACCTCGCCTTCGCACAGCGCCATGGTCAGGTCCCATTCGCTGGCGATGACGCGGTCGTTGCGCTTTTCCGGCGCCAGGTATTGGGAGAACAGCACGAAGCTGAACAGGCCGTTGGGTGTGTGGATGCGGTAGATCGCGGTGCCGTGGCCATCGGCGTCCAGCTCGAAGCGCGAGGCGTCGATCCGCCAGCGCTCGCGCATGATCCGGCGCACCAGGGCGCGCATGAAGCTCAGGCGGCTCTGATGCAGGCTGCCCAGCCGTTCCAGATCCATGACCTGGCCGGCCGGGCGCATGGGCAGGGTCGCGGCTTCGGCCTGGCTGGCTTCCCCGGTGCTAAGCGTGTTCATACTCGGACTCTCAATGGAATGGCGCCGTGCGTCCGCGACAGCATGGCGGACAGCAGGATGCGAGGCGTCGATGTGCCGTCGATATTGGGACAGGCTGACCGGCGGCGCAATTCAGATCGGTCTATTGCTTGATAAGCAGAATTTATGGAGAGACTGTTTTTGATGAGTGGGGCTGCTCAGTTCCGGGAGGCGAGGCCGTTGTCGCGCAGGATGAAGTCGAACAGCGCCTGGGCGGCTACCGGCAGCGAGCGATTGGCCAGGCGCACCAGGCCGATGTCGCGGCTGGCGAGGGGCGCGGCCAGCGGAATGAAGCGCAATGCGCCGGGCTCGGCGGGAAACGCCAGGCGGGGCAGGGTGGTGATGCCCATGCCGGCCTCGATCATGGCCAGCAGTGAAATCATGTTCGAGATGTAGATCTGCGATTCGGCGATCAGCTCGCCGGCGCTGGTCCCCGCGAGCAGCCGGGACGTGCCGTTGGCGATCAGCCGGTGGCCGCGCAGCTGCTGCCAGTCGAGCTTTTTCCTGGCCGCCAGCGGATGGTCCCGGTGGCAGACCACGCCGATGCTGTCCTTCCAGATCGGCGTGAAGCGCAGATCGCTTTCCGGCTCCCAGACGCTGGAAATGCCGAAATCCACCTGGCGGTTCTTCACCATGGCCAGCACCGCCTCGGAGCTGTCGTCGAACAGGCTGACATGCAGGCCGGCATCCTGGCCGATGAAGCGCGTGAGGATATCCGGCAGCAGGCGGCTGGCGACCGATGGCACCGAGGCGATGCGCAGATGTCCGGACTTGTTCTGCGCCACCAGGTTCATCTCGCGCATCACGCGGTCGTGATGGTCGATCAATTCCCTGGCGTAGGCGAGGAACTGCTGGCCGAAGGGCGTCAGGTCCGGCTTGACGACGCGCGCATTGCGTTTTTCGAACAGGGGCTGGCCCAGCTTGTCTTCCAGGTCGCGGATGGACAGGGATATGGCGGGCTGGGTGCGATGCGCCCGTTCCGCGGCGGCATGGAACCCCTGCAGTTCCACGACCCAGACGAAATGACGCAACTGGACGATCCTGAGGTCTGGCAGCATGGTAAGTTTCACTTATCAAACAATAGTTGGAACTAACTTTATTTTATATGTGCCGGCTCCTACCATGCGATCAACAGCATAGGGAGGCAGGCATGGCCAGCAGCATATTCAGCAACTACATCAACGGCGCCTGGGTCGAGGGCGCTTCCAGCATCGTCAATCGCAGCCCCGCCGACACCGAAGACGTGGTGGGACGCTATGCGCAGGCGGACGCCGATCAGGTCGACCGGGCCATCGCGGCGGCCGCCGCCGCCCAGCCCGCCTGGGCGCGCAGCGGGCTGGAGGAACGCTGGCGCGTGCTCATGGCGATCGGTGACGAGCTGATCGCGCGCAAGGCAGAACTGGGCGAGCAGTTGTCGCGCGAAGAAGGCAAGACGCTGGCCGAGGGCGTGGGCGAAGTGCATCGTTCGGGCCAGTTTTTCCACTACTACGCGGCCGAAGTGTTGCGGCAGCTGGGCGAGACGGCGGACTCCGTGCGTCCGGGCGTGGAAATCGAGGTGCGCCGCGAGCCGGTCGGCGTGGTCGCCATCATCACGCCGTGGAATTTCCCGATGGCCACGGCGGCCTGGAAGATCGCGCCGGCGCTGGCCTTTGGCAACGCGGTCGTGTTCAAGCCCGCCAACGCCGTGCCTGCCAGCGCCTGGGCGCTGACCGAGATCATCGCGCGCCAGCCCCTGCCCGCAGGCGCCTTCAACCTGGTCATGGGCAGCGGCGCCGAGGTCGGGGAGCGGCTGATCCAGTCGGCGGCGATCCAGGCGCTGAGCTTCACGGGCTCGGTCGAGACCGGCCGCCGGGTCGCGGCCGCGACGGCCGCCAATTTCGTGCGCTGCCAACTGGAAATGGGCAGCAAGAACGCCCTGGTGGTGCTGGACGACGCCGATCTGCCCCTGGCGGTGGAATGCGCGGTGAATGGCGCGTTCTTCGGCACCGGGCAGAAGTGCACCGCCTCATCCCGACTGATCGTGACCGAGGGCATACACGACCGCTACGTGCAGGCGCTGGTGGAACGCATCGGGCAGCTGAAGGTCGGCCATCCCTTGCGCGAGGGCGTGCACATCGGTCCGGTGATCGACGAGGGCCAGCTGGCGCGGAACCTGCGTTACATCGAGCTGGCGCGGGCCGAGGGCGCGCGACTGGCCTGCGGCGGCGAGCGCATCGAGGATGAGCGCCCCGGGTACTACATGCGTCCCGCGCTGTTCGTCGACACGCGCAATGACATGCGCATCAACCGCGAGGAAGTCTTCGGTCCGATCGCCTGCGTCATCAAGGCGCGCGACTACGAGGATGCGCTGACCATGCTCAACGACACGCGTTTCGGCCTTACGGCCGGCATCGTCACCCGGTCGCTGCGGCACGCCAGCGATTTCAAGCGGCGCGCCCGCACCGGCTGCGTCATGGTCAACCTGCCCACCGCCGGCACCGACTATCACGTGCCGTTCGGCGGCCGTGGCGATTCCAGCTTCGGCCCCAGGGAGCAGGGGCAGTACGCCCGCGATTTCTATACGGCGGTCAAGACCGTCTACATCCGTCCTTGAGGAAACATGATCATGCAAGACATGCTGGTGATCGACGGCCTGCAATATTCCAACTGGAGCGAGGCGCTGTTCCGCCAGATGCGCGAGGGCGGCCTGAGCGCCGTGCACGCGACGATCGCCTACCATGAGACCGCGCGCGAGACGCTGTCGCGCATCGGGGAATGGAATCGCCGCTTCGAGGCCTGGCCCGGGCTGATCCGCCCCGTGCGGCAGGCGTCGGACATTACGCTGGCGCAACGGGAGGGGCGGGTAGGCGTATTCTTCGGCTTCCAGAACTGCTCGCCCATCGAGGACGATATCGACCTGGTCGAGGTGTTTCGCCAGCTGGGGGTCTTCGTCATGCAGCTGACCTACAACAACCAGAGCCTGCTGGCTTCGGGCTGCTACGAAAGCGAGGACAACGGCATTTCGCGCTTCGGCAGGCAGGTGATCGGCGAGATGAATCGCGTCGGCATGCTGATCGACATGTCGCACAGCGCCGAGCGCAGCACCCTGCAGGCCATTGAACTGTCCGCGCGGCCGGTGATCATTTCCCACGCCAACCCCAGCAGCTTCCATCCTGCCCGGCGCAACAAGTCCGATGCCGTGTTGCGCGCGATCGCGCAATCCGGGGGGCTGCTGGGCTTCAGCACCTATCCCTTCCATCTGCGCGGCGGCCCGGCCTGCCGCCTGGACGAGTTCTGCGACATGGTGGCGCGCACGGCGGACCTGATGGGCGTGGACCACATCGGCATCGGCACCGACCTGTGCCAGCAGCAGCCGCTGCAGGTGTTGGAATGGATGCGCAACGGCCGCTGGAGCAAGGCCAAGGATTATGGCGAGGGATCGGCCGCCAACGCGGACTGGCCGGCGCCCCTGCCGTGGTTCCGCGACAGCCGGGACTTTCCCGTGATCGCGGCGGGCCTGCGCGAGCGGGGCTTCGTCGATGATGAACTGCGCAGGATCATGGGGCTGAACTGGCTGCATCAGCTGGAGCAGGGCACCGCGCCACGGCCTTGAGAGCCGGCGGGGCCATGAAGAAAACCCCACGCCACGCCCGTTCACGCGGGCTGGCAGCCCCCCGATGAGGTCTGGGGCGGCTTTGGGGAAAAATAACGAGGAGACAATCATGAACGAGATTCCGGCCCGCGCAGCGGGCGGCGAGCAGGCGCGGCCCGCGCTTATGCAGGGCATGGACTGGCCGCTGCTGGCCGTCAGCGGCGGCTTCCTGCTGTGCTTCCTGGCGGCGGCCCTGGTGGACATCGACGCCGTGTCGGCGCTGGTCGGCGCCTTGTTCGCCTGGTCGACGAAGGTGTTCGGCCTGTACTGGCAGATCCTGATGCTGGCGACCTTCGTCATCAGCCTGGGCATCGGCTTCAGCCGCTGCGGCCGCGTGCGCCTGGGCGGCGTGGACAGACGGCCCGACATCAGCACCTTCAACTGGATCGCCGTGATCATGTGCGCGCTGCTGGCGGGCGGCGGCGCGTTCTGGGCCGCCGCCGAGCCCTTGATGCACTTCGCCAGTCCGCCGCCCCTGTTTGCCCAGGTGCAGCCGAAGACCGAAATGGCGGCGCACGTGGCGCTGGCGCAGTCCTTCGTGCACTGGGGCTTCCTGGCTTGGGCCGTGCTTGGCAGCCTGCTGGCCATCGTGCTGATGCACCTGCACTACGACAAGGGCCTGCCGCTGGCGCCTCGCACGCTGCTGTATCCGCTGCTGGGCGAGCGCGCGCTCAAGGGGATGATCGGCAGCCTGGTCGACGCCGCCTGCATCATCGCGGTGGTCGCGGGCACGATCGGCCCGATCGGCTTCCTGGGCCTGCAGATCAGCAATGCGCTGCACGCCGTGTGGGGCCTGCCGAACGACCTGACCACGCAGTCCATCACCATCATCCTGGTGACGGCCATGTACACCACGTCCTGCCTGGTGGGGTTGAACGGCATCCGCGTGGTCAGCGAGATCAATGTCTGGCTCATGATCGGGTTGGCGCTGTTCATGATCGTGGCCGGGCCGACGCTGTTCATCCTGTCGGCCTTTCCCACGGCGTTCGGCTTGCAGCTGGAGTACTTCCTGCCGATGACGACGTATCGCGCGGATCCGAAGTGGCTGGACTGGTGGACCATCTTCTACTGGGGCTGGTTCATCGGCTATGCGCCGATGATGGGCCTGTACGTCGCCAAGGTGTCGCGCGGCCGCAGCATACGCCAGATCATCGGCACGCTGTCCATCGTCGCGCCGCTGGTGACCATGTTCTGGTTCACGGTGGTGGGGGGCGCCGGCATCGGGCTCGAATTGCAGAATCCGGGCAGCGTCACGGCCCATGGCAGCGAACCCGAGGCGATGCTGCTGGGCATCACGCAGAATCTGCCCTGGGCCGGGCTGGTGTCCGCGCTGTTCATCTTCCTGAGCTTCATCTCGGTCGCCACCAATGGCGACGCCATGGCCTATACCGTGGCCATGGCCATGTCCGGCAACGACACGCCCAGGAAATGGCTGCGCGCCTTCTGGTGCATCGGCATGGGACTGGCGGCCGTGGTGTTGATCACGATCGGCGCGGGGGGCGTGAGCGCGCTGCAATCGTTCATCGTGATCACCGCCGTGCCGGTCTCGCTGCTGATCCTGCCGGCCTTGTGGGATGCGCCGCGCATCGCGCTGGCCATGGCGCGCGAGCAGCTGGGCCAGCGGCGCGGCGTGGGCGAGGCGGTCTAGTGTGCCGTCCGGGTGGACGACTGGCGCCGGCCTCGGCTCAGGCCGCGCGCAGCGTCACGTCGATCCAGCCGCGCAAGGCGTTGGACAGGCGGATCCCGTCCGCCGCGTGCAGGTCGGCCAGGGTCAGCACCTTTTCCTTCGCCTGGCCGGTTTCCAGCAGCTCGGCGCGCTGCACGCCCGGCAGGCAGCCGCAATCGACCGGCGGCGTGTACCAGTGCGCGCCCAGGCGCAGGTAGACGTTGCTGCGGCTGCCTTCGCACAGCTCGCCGCGCTCGTTCAGGTAGAGCAGGTCGAACAGGTGCGGGTGGGACGGCAGCCACTCGATGGTCTTGGTGTACCAGGGGCGGTGGGTGGTCTTGTAGCGCAGCAGCGGTTCGGACGAACGCAGCGCCTCGGGCGCCAGCATCACTTCCTGCACGGCCGGCAGCGGCGGCAGGGGGGCGGTCTGGATGCTGCGGCCGCCGTCGCGCGCCACCAGCAGGCGCAGCCGGTGCGGGCCGGGCGCGGACAGGGCCAGGGCGGCGACCAGGATGTCGGCCTCGACGGCGGGGCCGGCCCAGGCATAGTCCAGCGCCTTGCAGGAGGCTTCCAGCCGCTTCAGGTGCCGCGCCAGCAGCGGCATGCGGCGCTGGGCATCGACCAGGATGGTCTCGATCAGTTCGGGTTGCATGGGACGCTCCTGGGGAAGGGGGGACGGGCGCGGGCCGCGTTCTATCCTACTACCGGCCCGGGGAATTTGGGCCCTCAGCCCTTGAGAATGCGGGCTTTCCAGTGGCATTCCTGCCATTCGGAGGCCGGGTCGGAGTCGTGGACGATGCCGCCGCCCACGCCGTAGACGCCGGCGCCAGCCGCGTCCACGACCAGCGTGCGGATCGCCACGTTCAGCGAGAAATCGCCGTCCGGCGCCAGCCAGCCGATGCTGCCGCAGTACAGGCCGCGCGGCGCGATCTCCATCTGGCGGATGCGGCGCATGGCGGCGATCTTGGGCGCGCCGGTGATGGAGCCGCAGGGGAACAGCGCCCGCAGCACGTCTTCCAGCGAGGCGCGGGGGGCGCGCGCCGAGACGGTGGACGTCATGGTCCAGACCGTGGGATAGCGTTCCAGCGAGAATAGCGCGTCCACCGTCACCGAGCCGGGCTCGGCCAGCCGGCCCAGGTCGTTGCGCAGCAGGTCCACGATCATCAGGTTCTCGGCGCGGTTCTTCTCGCTGGCCAGCAGCTCGCGGCCCAGGCGCTCGTCCTCGGTCCGGTCGGGATGGCGCGGCGCCGTGCCCTTCATGGGCCGGGTGGTCAGGCGCTCGCCGTCGCGCCGGATGAACAGTTCGGGCGAGAAGGACAGCACGCTGCGCTCGCCGTCCTGGATGAAGGCGGCGTGCGCCACCGGATTGCGCGCGGCGATGCGGCGGTACAGCGTGGCCGGATCGCCGGCCAGGCGCAGGTCCAGCGGCTGGGTGTAGTTGACCTGGTACAGCTCGCCGGCGCCGATCAGGTCGCGGATCTCGTCGATGCGGCGCAGGTAGTCGGCTTCGGCCATGCGTGGCGCGGCGGGCGTGAGCGTGGCGGCGGGCGTGTCCGGGCCGGGCGAGTCCCAGGGCGCTTCGTCGGTCTTGCCGTCGAAGACCAGCGCGCGCAGCCGTGGCTGGCCGTCGTCGGCCGGCGGCGTCCAGGGGCCGGCGGGCGCGGCCCGCGCGGCCTCGGGCAGCAGCCATTCGCCCAGCTCGTAGTCCAGCATCAGCGCGACCCAGCGGCCCTGGCGGCGCTCGGCCTCGATGGCCTGGAGCGCCGGGCCTACCTCGGCGGCGGCGCGCGCCTCGATGCGGCGGCGCAAGCCGTCCAGCCGCAGGGCGCGGCCGGCCAGCCGGTCTTCAAAGCGACAAAGCATGCTTGCCTATTGCTGATGAGCCAGGAATTCCGTCAGGACGCGGCCGGTGTGGGACTTGTCCTTCAGGGTCATCACGTGTTCCGGCGAACCCTGGGCGACCAGCTGGCCGCCGCCGGTGCCGCCCTCGGGGCCCAGGTCCAGCAGCCAGTCGGCCTCGGCGATCACGTCCAGGTTGTGCTCGATCACGACCACGGTGTTGCCCGCCTCGACCAGCCGGTGCAGCACGTGGATCAGTTTCTCCACGTCCGCCATCGACAGGCCGACCGTCGGCTCGTCCAGCACGTACAGCGTGTGCGGGATGCGCGAGGCGCGGCCGGTCTTGATCAGGCCGTCGGTCAGGCGGGCCTTGGACAGCTCGGTCACCAGCTTGATGCGCTGCGCCTCACCGCCGGACAGCGTGGGCGAGGGCTGGCCCAGCGTCAGGTAGCCCAGGCCCACGTCCTGCATCAGCTGCAGCGGTCGGTGGATCTTGGGATGGGCGGCGAAGTAGCCGATCGCGTCGTCCACTTCCATGGACAGCAGTTCGCCGGCGTTCTTGCCGCGCATCTGCACGCTCAGCGTGTCCTGGTTGAAGCGCGCGCCGTTGCAGGCGTCGCAGGGTACCTTCACGTCCGGCAGGAAGTTCATCTCGATGGTGCGCATGCCCTGGCCCTCGCAGATCGGGCAGCGGCCGTCGCCGGTGTTGAAAGAGAAGCGCGCCGAGGTCCAGCCGCGCATGCGGGCCTCGCGCGTGTCGGCGAACTGCTTGCGCACGTCGTCCCAGAAGCCCACGTAGGTGGCGGGGCAGGAGCGCGGCGTCTTGCCGATGGGCGTCTGGTCCACTTCCAGCACGCGGTCGATGGCCTCCCAGCCGGTGATGCTGTCGCAGCCGGCCCAGCCGGGCGGCTTGCCTTGCGAGACGGCCTGCATCAGGTTGTCCAGCAGCACTTCGCGCGCCAGCGTGGACTTGCCCGAGCCGGACACGCCCGTCACCACGCTCAGCCGGCCCACCGGGATCTGCGCGTCGACATGGCGCAGGTTGTGCAGGCGCGCGCCGCGGATCTGGATCATGGGCGTGTCGGCCTCGACCGGGCGGCGGCCCTGCAGCGGGTGCTTGAGCGGATGGGCCAGGTAGCGGCCGGTGACGGATTCGGGGGCGTCGATCAGGTCCTGGGCGCTGCCCTGGGCCACCACGCGGCCGCCGCGCACGCCGGCGCCGGGGCCGATGTCGATGATGTGCGAGGCGCGGCGGATGGTGTCGTCATCATGCTCGACCACCACCAGCGTGTTGCCGTTGCCTTCCAGCCGCGCCAGCGCGTCCAGCAGGATGCGGTTGTCGCGCGGGTGCAGGCCGATGGTGGGCTCGTCCAGCACATAGCACACGCCCTGCAGGTTCGAGCCCAGCTGCGCGGCCAGCCGGATGCGCTGCGCCTCGCCGCCGGACAGCGTGGGCGCGGCGCGGTCCAGCGCCAGGTAGTTCAAGCCGACTTCCTGCATGAAGTTCAGGCGGCCGCGGATCTCGGTGAGGATGTCGCGGGCGATCTCGCCCTCGCGGCCGCGCGCCACCAGCCCGGTGAAGAAGGTGTGCGCGTCCGACACCGGCAGCGAGGCCAGTTCGGCGATCGACTTGTCGCGCCAGCGCACGGCGCGGGCCACGCGGTTCAGGCGCTGGCCGTCGCACTGCGTGCAGACCTTGGCCTCGCCTTCGTACCAGGCGTTCCAGGCGGTTTCCTCGCCGGTCTGCTCCTCGTCAAAGCCCTGCAGTTGCAGGCCGGTGCCGAAGCAGCCGGTGCACCAGCCGTGCTTGGAGTTGTACGAGAACAGGCGCGGATCGGGTTCGGGGAAGCTGATGCCGCAGGACGGGCAGGCGCGCTTGACCGAGAAGTGCTGTTGCTGCAGGTCGCTGTCCAGCGCCTCGTGCAGCTTGTTCACCGGCCAGACCACGGACATCACGCCCTGGCCGTTCTCCAGCGCGCTCTTGACCGCGGCGCGCAGCTCGGCCTCGTTGGCCGGATCGACCACCACGTCCGCCACCGGCAGCTCGATGGTGTGTTCCTTGTAACGGTCCAGGCGCGGCCACGGCGCTACGGGAATGAACTGACCGTCGACGCGCAGGTGCGAGTGGCCGCGCGCGCCGGCCCACTTGGCCAGGTCGGTGTAGTAGCCCTTGCGCGCGGTGACCAGCGGGGCCAGGAGGCCGATGTGCTCGCCCCTGCGCTCGCGCAGCAGGCGGGCCACGATCTGGTCGGTGTTCTGCGGCTCGACGGCGACGTTGCAGTCGGGGCAGTATTGCGTGCCGAGCTTGACGTAGAGCAGGCGCAGGAAGTGATGGATCTCGGTCATCGTGGCCACGGTGGACTTGCGTCCGCCGCGGCTGGTGCGCTGCTCGATGGCGACCGTGGGCGGGATGCCGAAGATGGCGTCCACGTCGGGCTTGCCGGCAGGCTGCACGATGGCGCGGGCGTAGGCGTTGAGCGATTCCAGGTAGCGGCGCTGGCCTTCGTTGAAGAGGATGTCGAAGGCCAGGGTGGACTTGCCCGAGCCGGACACGCCGGTGATCACGGTGAACTTGTCGCGCGGGATCTCGACGTTGACGTTCTTCAGGTTGTGCTCGCGCGCGTTGCGGATCTCGATGGACATGGCGCTCTGGCGGCGCGCGCGCATCAGCGATTGCAGCGGCGTGCCTACGCCGGCGCCATAGGGCGCGTCCGGTTCGGCGATGCGCGCGCTCAGGCCGGCTTGTTCGGCTTCCTGCGCGTCGATGTCGCTGGACACGACCACGTCGGCGACCGGGGTCGGCAGGATGCTGGTTTCATAGTCGCGCAGCGCCGCGCCGGTATGCGACTTGGGGTTGTCCATCAGGTCCTGCGGCGTGCCGGCGCCGATCACCAGGCCGCCGGCGTCGCCGCCTTCGGGGCCCAGGTCGATCAGCCAGTCGGCCGCGCGGATCACGTCCAGGTTGTGCTCGATCACCAGCAGCGTGTGGCCGGCGGCCAGCAGCTTGCGGAAGGCGCGCATCAGCCGCGCCACGTCATCGAAGTGCAGGCCGGTGGTGGGTTCGTCGAACAGGAACAGGCTGCCCTTCTTGGCGACCTTGGCGGTGGAGATGCCGCTGCGCGCGGCCTCGGCCAGGTGGCCGGCCAGCTTCAGGCGCTGCGCCTCGCCGCCGGACAGCGTCGGCACGGGCTGGCCCAGGCGCACGTATTCCAGGCCCACGTCGCCCAGCGGCGCCAGCCCGGTCTGCACGTCGCGCAGGCCCTTGAAGAAGTCCAGCGCCTCGCTGACCGTCATTTCCAGCACTTCGTCGATGGACGCGCTCTTGCCCAGGTGCTCGACGCGCACTTCCAGCACCTCGGGGCGGAAGCGCTTGCCGTCGCAGTCGGGGCAGCGCAGGTAGACGTCCGACAGGAACTGCATTTCCACGTGCTCGAAGCCGGTGCCGCCGCAGGTCGGGCAGCGGCCGTCGCCGCCGTTGAAGCTGAAGGTGCCGGCGGTGTAGCCGCGCTCGCGCGCCAGCGGCGCCTGCGCGAACAGCTTGCGGATCGCGTCGAAGGCGCCGACATAGCTGGCCGGGTTGGAGCGGGCGGTCTTGCCGATGGGGGTCTGGTCCACCATGACCACGTCGGCGATCTGCTCGGCGCCCAGCAGGCGCTGGAAGGCGCCGGGCGCCTCGGTCGGCTTGCCCTTCTGCTTGAGCAGGGCGGGGTAGAGCACGTCCTGCACCAGCGTGGACTTGCCCGATCCGGACACGCCGGTCACGCAGACCAGCCGGCCCAGCGGCAGCTCGACCGAGACGTTCTTCAGGTTGTGCGCGCTGACGCCTTCCAGGATCAGGCGCGGCGTGTTGGCCGCCACCGGCATGGGGCGCGGCGCCTCGACGCGCAGGCGGCTGCCGAGATAGTCGCCGGTCAGGGTGGGCGCGGCGCGCAGCGCGGCGGGCGTGCCGTCGAAGACGATGCGGCCGCCGCGTTCGCCGGGGCCGGGGCCGATGTCGATGACGCGGTCGGCGGCCACCATGACCTGCGGGTCGTGCTCGACCACCACCAGCGTGTTGCCGGCGTTGCGCAGCCGGTGCATGACCTCGACCACGCGGTGCATGTCGCGCGGGTGCAGGCCGATGGACGGCTCGTCCAGTACGAACAGCGTGTTCACCAGCGAGGTGCCCAGCGCCGTGGTCAGGTTGATGCGCTGCACCTCGCCGCCGGACAGCGTGCGGCTCTGGCGGTCCAGCGTCAGGTAGCCCAGGCCCACGTCGCACAGGAACTTCAGGCGCGCGCGCACCTCGGTCATGAGCAGGTCGGTGGCGGCGTCCAGCGCGCCGGTGAAGGACAGCTTGTCGAAGAACAGGCGCACGCGCTCGATCGGCAGCAGCATCACGTCATGCACCGACAGGCCGTCCAGCGCGTCCAGCTGTTCGCGCGTCCAGCTCGCGCCCACCGGCATGAAGCGGCGGTAGCGGCCATCGTCGGGCGGCAGCACGGCGTCGGCTTCTTCCTTCGTGCCCAGGCGCCAGAGCAGCGCGTCCGGCTTCAGGCGCGCGCCATTGCAGGCGGGGCAGGGCGTGTAGCTGCGGTACTTGGACAGCAGCACGCGCACGTGCATCTTGTAGGCCTTGGTTTCGAGCCAGTCGAAGAAGCGCTGCACGCCGTACCACTGGTGCTTCCAGGCGTCGTTGCCGCCCTTCCAGTCGGGCGTGCCGTGCAGCACCCAGTGCTTGTGCTCGGGCTTCATGTCCTTCCAGGGCACGCCCAGCGGCACGCCGGCGCGCGGCGCGTACTTCTGCAGGTCGTCCTGGCATTCCTTGTAGGACGGCGTGGTCCAGGGCTTGATCGCGCCTTCGAGCAGGGTCTTGGTCTCGTCCGGGATCACCAGGCCGAAGTCGATGCCGATGACGCGGCCGAAGCCACGGCAGGATTCGCAGGCGCCCAGCGGCGAATTGAACGAGAAGCTGCTGGGCAGCGGATCGGTGTATTCGATATCGCAGTCGGCGCAGTGCAGGCGGTCGCTGTACTTCCAGACCTGGGCGTCCTGGCCCTCGTCGTCCATGACGTGCACGGCCAGGTGGCCGGCGCCCATGCGCAGGGCCGTGTCCAGCGCTTCCATCACGCGCTCGCGCTCGGCGCCGGAAAAGCGGAAGCGGTCCTGCACCACGTGCAGGATGCGGCGGGCCTCGGCGCCGGCCTTGGCGGCCTTGCCTTTTTCCTTGCCCTTCTTCGCCGGCGCGGCGGCGCGCGGCGCGGCGTTTTCCTCGGCGTGCACGCGGGTGTAGCCCTGTTGCTCCAGGAAGCCGCGGACTTCTTCTTCGGTGAAGTTGGCCGGCACCGCGATCGGGAAGGTCACGACCAGGCGCGGATCGCCGGCGGCGGCCGAGCGTTCGGCCAGCGCGTGGAAGATCGAGTCGGGCGTGTCGCGCCGCACCAGCTTGCCGCAACCCCGGCAGAACAGGCGCGCGCCGCGCGCGAACAGCAGCTTCAGGTGGTCGTTCAGCTCGGTCATCGTGCCGACCGTGCTGCGCGAGCTGCGCACTGGGTTGGTCTGGTCGATGGCGATGGCCGGCAGGATGCCCTCGATGCGGTCCACCTGCGGCTTGTCCATGCGATCCAGGAACTGGCGCGCATAGGGCGAGAAGGTTTCCACGTAGCGGCGCTGGCCTTCGGCGTACAGGGTGTCGAAGGCCAGCGAGCTTTTGCCCGAGCCGGATACCCCGGTCACGACCACGAGTTCGCCCGTGGCGATGGTCAGGTCCAGGTTCTTGAGGTTGTTCTGGCGTGCGCCAACGATGCGGATTTCTGAGCTCATGGGGCGGTATCGTAGCCTGAAGGAATGGGCTGGTCCGGGCGGCTTCGGCGCCGCTGGTTCCGGGCGCGGCGATATGGAATAATTGCCTATATCGTGAGCATGCTGTCTATATTATGGACAGCATGCCGCGCCAAACTGTACAAATAAACAGTATCGCAGATTCGTCTGAAAATCGTGCGTCATGCGTTGGGCGTACGCGAATAACCCGATAACGGATGGGGAATTCCTTGCTGGAGACCAAGGTGGCGGGCGCCGCGGCGTTCGCCAAGTTCATGACCGTGCTGCAGGCCGTGGCCGACGCGCAGCAGCCGCCCACCGCGGCGGCTCTGGCGCGCGCCTGCGGCTATCCCAGGCCCACGGTCTACCGGATCCTGGCCGCGCTGGCCGAGCAGGGCATGCTGATGGAAAGCGGCGGCGCCTATCGCCTCGGGCCGCGCCTGCTACAGCTGGCCAGCCGCTCCTGGTCCCAGTTCGACCTGCGCGCCGCGCTGGCGCCCGAGCTGCAGGCGCTGCGCGACGCCACCGGCGAGACCGTGCACCTGGCGGTGCCCGCCGGCGCCGAGATGGTCTATATCGACAAGCTGGAAAGCCCCGGTCCGGTGCGCATGGTGTCGCGCGTGGGCGCGGGCGTGGCCCTGCATTCCAGCGCCGTGGGCAAGGCTTATCTGGCCGCGCTGGGCGAGGCCGAGCGCGAACGGCTGCTGGACGGACTGCCGCTGGAAGCGCGCATGCCGTCCACGCTGGCCAGCCTGCCGGCCCTGCGCGCCGCGCTGGCCGAGACCGCCGCGCGCGGCTATGCCGTCGACGACGAGGAAAACGAGCCCGGCATCGTCTGCTACGGCGTGGCGCTGCGCGACGCGGGCGGCCGGCCGGTGGCCGGCGTCAGCGTCAGCACGCTGCTGTTCCGCCGCCGCGACGATCCGCAATCCGCCTATATCGATCCCCTGCTGCGGCTGCGCGATGCGGCCGCCGCCAAACTCGCCATGCTGCCAGTGGCATCCGGCGCTGCTTGATCGGCGCGCCCGCCGCAATCCATTCAAAGGAACCCCATGAACGCCTCCGTCGATTCCCGCGCCTCCAAGCTGGCCGCCCTGCTGGCCGCCAGGGTGGTGCCCGTGCTGCGCTACACCGACGCGTCCGCCGCCGCCTATGCGGCCGAGGTCGCGGTGGCCGCCGGCTGCACCACGCTGGAACTCACCTGGACCATCCCGGGCGTGACCGACCTGCTGCGCGCGCTGCGCGACAAGCACGGCGACGCGCTGCTGCTGGGCGTGGGCACCGTGCTGGACGAAAGCCAGGCGCGCGAGGCGCTGGTGGCCGGCGCCGACTTCCTGGTCTCGCCGGCCCTGGCGACCGAGGCCGTGGACATGGCCCATGCCGCCGGCGCGCTGTGCCTGCTGGGCGCCTTCACGCCCACCGAGGTACTGGCCGCGCGGCGCGCGGGCGTGGACATGGTGAAGATCTTCCCCGCCGACACCGGTGGCCCCAAGCATCTGGCCGCGCTCAAGTCGGTCTACCCGGACACGGTGTTCTGCCCCACGGGCGGCGTGACGGTGGACAACATGGGCGCCTATTTCGCCGCCGGGGCCAGCATCGTCGGCATCGGCAGCAATCTCTATGACAAAGCCGCCTTCGCCGCGCGCGACACCGCCGCGCTGGTCAAGCAGATCATCCAGACCCGCGAGGCCGCCCATGCCTGAGATCGATATCGTCGCCCTGGGCGAACCCCTGGTCGAACTCAACCAGACCCGCGCCGGCGAGCCGCAATACCAGCAGGGCTTCGGCGGCGACACCTCCAACGCCGTCATCGCCGCCGCCCGCCAGGGCGCGCGCTGCGCCTACCTGACGCGGGTGGGCGGGGACAGCTTCGGCGCCCAGCTGCTGGAACTGTGGAAGGCCGAGGGCGTGGACACGTCCGGCGTGGAAGTGGACCCGGACGCCCATACCGGTCTGTACTTCGTGCAGCACGGCCCGCAGGGCCATTCCTTCAGCTACCTGCGGCGCGATTCCGCCGCCAGCCGCATGACGCCGGCCAGTCTCAAGGGCCAGCTGATCGAGCGCGCCCGCTACCTGCATGTCTCGGGCATCAGCCTGGCCATCAGCACCTCGGCCTGCGATACCGTGTTCGCCGCCATCGAGCGCGCCCATGCCGCCGGCGTCCAGGTCAGCCTGGATTCCAACCTGCGGCTGCGCCTGTGGCCGGTGGACCGCGCCCGCGCCATCCTGCGCGAGGCGCTGCGCCAGGCCGACCTGTTCCTGCCCAGCATGGACGACATGCAGCACCTGACAGGCAATGACGACCCGGAACGCACGCTGGACTGGATCCGCGACGCCGGCGCCACCGGGGTGGTGGTGCTCAAGCTGGGCAAGGACGGCTCCATCATCGACGACGGCCACGGGCGCAAGCCGGTGGCGGCGCTGCGGGTGGAGGCGGTCGACGCCACCGGCGCGGGCGACTGCTTCGCCGGCAGCCTGCTGGCCCGCCGCTGCAAGGGCGATTCCTGGGAGGACGCGGTGCGCTATGCCAATGTGGCGGCGGCCCTGTCCACGCTGGGGTATGGCGCGGTCGAGCCCCTGCCCAGCGCGGAGCAGGTCCAGGCGAAACTGTAGGATCCGCCCTGGATTTGGGCTCTTTTAGGGCCGGTTGGCGTGTTTTTCGGATTTCAGGCTAAAATGCCAAGTTATCCGAATTTTCCGCCAGCCTGTCGTTAGATGGTGACTGGGTTGTGCGGGCGATGGGCTGGGTGCCAATTGCGGTTGCCGCAGCCTGATTCGCAAATCCGATACCCGCAAATCCGGCTACCCGCCAACCTACTACGCAGGAGAATCAACATGGCAGAACGCAAGCGCGTCCGTCGCAACACCCTGGAACGCCGTTGCCTGGGCAAGGCTTTCAAGCGCCTCTTCGTCAAGTCGCCCAAGGGCGTCTTCAAGATGCTGGAAAAGATCAAGCGCGTCTAAGCCTGACGCGAGACGCGGGGCCGACAAGGTCCGCGTCCTGATCTGAAAAAACCCGCCTGGCGCGAGCCACGCGGGTTTTTTGTCGTTTCCGCTCTGCGTCGCCAATCCGGCCAGGGGCCGGTGGTCAGGGTAAGCGCTCGCTGACGGCGCGCCGCCGGCAAGCGGGCTCGCCCGCAGCGCTTACTGCGCCGGGCCCAGCATCGGCAGGATGAAATCCATGAACGCCCGCGTCTTGGCCGGCTGGATGCTGGACGGGTAGGTGACGTAGATGGAAATCGGGTCCACCGACCAGCCCGGCAGCAGGCGCTTGAGCGAGTTGCGCTTGATGATGGGATCGAGCGCGCGGCAGTGGGGCATGCGGGTGATGGCCAGGTCCAGGCCGGCCAGCGTGCCGGCGATGCTCATGTTGTTGGCGGCCAGGTGGCCGCTGACCGGCACCATTTCGCTGATGCTGCCGTTGTGCAGCATCCAGTGCGAATGCTCGTCGTCGATGGTGGTGCGCAGGCACTGGTGCGCGCTCAGGTCCTGCGGCGTCAGCGGCTCGCCGTGGCGCTCCAGGTAGCGGTCGGACGCATACAGGTAGTTGTCCAGCCGCACCAGCTCCTGCACCACGGCGCCGCTATGGCCGCCATTGCCCTGCTCGCCCGTGGGCGGCAGGTTGTAGTCGGAGTTGCGGCCGAAGCGCAGCATGATGTCGAAGGGCGTACCCTGCGTATCCGAGGCGGTCAGCATGCTGAGGTCGAACTCGCATTCGATGTCCGGATAGCGCTCGGTGAAATCGTTGATGATCTCGGGCAGCAGCCAGATCGCCAGGCTGTAAGGCATGGACACGCGCAGGTTGCCGGACGGGCCGCCGGCCAGCGCCAGCAGCTGCTCGTGGGCCAGGCGGGCCTCGTCGATCAGGCCCTGGCAGCGGCGCATGTAGGCCGCGCCGGCCTCGGTCAGGTCCAGGCGGCGGGTGTTGCGGTTGATCAGGCGCAGCCCGATGGCCCGCTCCAGCTCGTTGATGCGGCGGGATAAGGTGGACGTGGGCATGTCCAGCGCGCGCGCGGCCAGGCTGAAACTCTTGCGCTTGGCAACTTCCACAAACAGGGCGATGTCGTTGAGCTGGACGGTCGGGGCTTCCATGGGCGTTCCGGTTTTTGCCGCCCGAGTTTACGCCACTCCGGCTGCCCGGATCGGAGAGCCCTGGTTGATCGCCGGAGATCAGACGACGTCTTGTCAATTTTGATTGCAAATTCAAATGCCGCGGCATGGGCGGGCACGCGCATATCCCCTAAACTTCAGGCGAAAACACCAACGAAGACACCAAAATCAAGACCGCAGCGGTTCCCAGACGATCGCAAAGGGGCATAGCAGGCATGGCCGACACACCACCGTTCTTTACCATTCTGACCCCAACCTACAACCGGGCGGGCACGCTGCACCGGGTGTACGAGTCGCTCTGTCAGCAGACCTTCAAGGACTTCGAATGGGTTGTGGTGGATGATGGCTCCACGGACAACACGCACGCCTCGGTGCTGGCCTGGCAGGCGCGCGCGGCGTTTCCCATCCGCTATGTCTGGCAAAACAACCAGCACAAGAAAACGGCGTTCAACCGCGGCGTGCGCGAGGCGCGCGGCGAGCTGATCGTCGGGCTGGACAGCGACGACGAAATGCCGCCGGACGCGTTGCAGATCTTCAAGTCGGTCTGGGACTCGATCCCGCCCGCGCGCCGCGACTCCTACGTGGCCGTGACCGGCCTGTGCGCCCGGCCCGATGGCTCCGTCGTCGGCGACCGCTATCCGCAGGACGTGTTCGACAGCACCGCCGTCGACGTGTATTTCCGCCACCGCATCAAGGGCGAGAAGTTCGGCTGCATGCGCACCAGCGTGCTGCGCAAGTTTCCCTTCCCCGAGGACGTGGCCGGTTTCGTGCCGGAAAGCCTGGTGTGGTGGGCGATCTCGCGCGCCGGCTATCTGAGCCGCTTCATCAACCAGGTGGTGCGGGTCTACCACGACAGCACGGACAGCCTGAGCCGCGGCACGGTCGCGGTGGGCAGCAATGCCCAGGGCCTGTACCTGCTGGCCTGGGACATGCTGCAGCACCATCTTGAATACTTCCGCTACCGGCCGCGCGAATTCATCATGGCGGCGGCGCGCTACACCCGGTTCCGCCTGCACCTGGAGCACTCCGGCGTGGCCACGGCCGTGCAAGCCTACCGCCTGACGCGGCCGCTGGGCCGGCTGATGGTGGGGCTGATGTGGCCGCTCGGTTACGCGTTGTACCGCCGCGACCGGCGCCGGGGCATCGCCTAGCGCCAGCCGTTTCCCCGGCGGCCGGCGCCGGGACCCATGCGCGCGGATGCCAGGATCGCCGCTTCAGGCCGGCGCCTGCGCCGCCGCGCCGTGCCCCAGCCCCAGATAGACCTCGACCACGCGCGGATCCTGCGCCACCTGCGCCGCCGGGCCTTCCAGCGTCACCGCGCCGGTTTCCAGCACATAGGCATAGTCCGCCACCTGCAGCGCGGCGCGCGCGTTCTGCTCGATGAGCAGGATGGACACGCCCATGTCGCGCAGGCGCGCGACGATGTGGAAGACCTCCCGCACGATGCGCGGCGCCAGGCCCAGGCTGGGTTCGTCCAGCATCAGCAGCTTGGGCTTGGCCATCAGCGCGCGGCCCACCGCCAGCATCTGCCGTTCGCCGCCGGACAGCGTGCCGGATAGCTGGCCACGCCGTTCGCGCAGGCGCGGGAACAGGTCATAGACCTCGGCCAGCGTGCCGTCGTGGTCGCGCTGGCCGCGCCGGTAGCGGTCGAAGGCGCCCAGCATCAGGTTGTCCTCCACCGTCATCTCGGAGAACAGCTCGCGCTTTTCCGGCACCAGGTTCATGCCGGCCGCGACCATTTCCTCGATTTCGGCGTGCTCGCGCGGCTTGCCGTCGAACACGATGCGTCCGCTCGAGGGCAGCACGCCCATGATGGCCGACAGCAGCGTGGTCTTGCCGGCGCCGTTGGGGCCGATCACGGTCACGATCTGGCCCTGGCCGACCGCCAGGTCCACGCCCGTGACGGCCTCGATCTTGTCGTAGGCCACGCGCAGGCCTTGTACTTCCAGCAGTTTCGCCGCCATTTATTCCACTCCGCCCAGATAGGCTTCAAGCACCGCCGGATTGTGCTGGATTTCGGCGGGCAGGCCCTCGGCGATCTTCTCGCCGAAGTCCATCACGACCACGCGGTCCACCAGGCCCATCACGAAGTCCATGTCGTGCTCGACCAGCAGGATCGCCATGCCTTCGGCGCGCAGCTTGCGCAGCAGCTCGGCCAGCTCGCGCTTTTCCTGGTAGCGCAGCCCGGCGGCCGGTTCGTCCAGCAGCAGGATGCAGGGATCCGAGGCCAGCGCCCGCGCGATCTCCAGGATGCGCTGCTGACCCAGCGCCAGCGAGCCGGCCTCGTCATGCAGGTGCCGGCCCAGGCCCACGCGCTCGACCTGGCGCGCGGCCTCGGCCAGGAGGCGCGATTCCTCGGCGCGGTCCAGCCGCCAGGCGGCCGGCATGACGCCGCGATGGCCGCGCAGGTGCGCGCCGATCGCCACGTTCTCCAGCACGCTCATGCGGCCCAGCAGGCGCACGTGCTGGAAGGTGCGCGACAGCCCCAGCCGCGCGATGCGGCGCGCGCCGGCGCCGGCCACCGGCTGGCCCAGCAGCGTGACCTGGCCGGAGGTGGGCGTGTCCACGCCGGAAATCTGGTTGAACATGGTGCTCTTGCCGGCGCCGTTGGGGCCGATCAACGCCAGGATCTCGCCCGCGCGGATCTCCAGGTTCATGGCGTTGTTGGCCACCAGCCCGCCGAACTTGCGGGTCACGTCCACCGCCTTGAGCACCACCTCGCCGCGCGGCGGCATGGGCTTGCGCGGCAGCGGCGCGGCGTCCAGGTCCAGCTTGCGCTCGACCTTGCGCACCGGCACCCAGCGCGTCAGCAAGGGCCACAGGCCGCTGCGCGCGCGGTGCAGCAGCAGCACCATGCCGAAGCCGAACACGATGACCTCGAAATTGCCGGTCTGGCCCAGCACCTTGGGCAGCAGGTCCTGCAGCCACTGCTTGAGCACGGTGAACACGCCCGCGCCCACCAGCGCGCCCCATACCTGGCCCGCGCCGCCGATGACGGTCATGAACAGGTATTCGATGCCCATCTGCAGGCCGAACGGGTTCGGATTGACGAAGCGCTGCATGTGCGCGTACAGCCAGCCCGAGGCGCAGGCCTGCAGCGCGGCGATGATGAAGATCACCATGCGCGAGCGGGCCGTGTCCACGCCCATCGACTCGGCCATGACGCGGCCGCCCTTGAGCGCGCGGATCGCGCGGCCCTCGCGCGAGTCCAGCAGATTGCGGGTGGACCAGACCGCCAGCAGCAGGAAGGCCCAGATCAGGTAGTAGATGGTCTCGCCCTGGTCCAGCGCCTTGCCGAACAGCGAGATGGCGGGAATGTCCGGAATGCCGGTATGTCCGCCCAGGCCTTCCATCGAACCAAAGGCGAAGTACAGCGACAGCCCCCAGGCGATGGTGCCCAGCGGCAGGAAATGGCCGGACAGCTTGAGCGTGATCGCGCCCAGCAGCCAGGCCACCACCAGCGTCAGCAGCAGGCCGGCCAGCAGCGTCAGCCAGGGCGAGGCGCCAAGCCAGCCCAGCCAGGACGGCAGGCTGTCGGCGCGCGTGGTCAGGATGGCCGTGGTGTAGGCGCCCAGGCCCACGAAGGCGGCCTGGCCGAAGCTGGTCAGCCCGCCCACGCCGGTCAGCAGCACCAGGCCCAGCGCCACCAGCGCGTACAGGCCGATGTAGTTCAGCAGCGTGACATAGAACGGCGGCAGGAATGGCGGCGCCAGCGCCAGCAGGGCCAGGAAGGCCAGGAGGACGAAGCGGGGATTCATTCTTCTTCCTCTTCGACGTGATGGCTCTTGAGCGAGCGCCAGAGCAGCACGGGAATGATCAGGGTGAACACGACGATTTCCTTGTAGGCGCTGGCCCAGAACGAGGAGAAAGCCTCGATCAGGCCCACCAGCACCGCGCCCGCGGCGGCCAGCGGATAGCTGACCAGTCCGCCGATGATGGCGCCGACGAAGCCTTTCAGGCTGACCATGAAGCCGGAATCGAAATACATGGTGGTGATGGGCGCGATCAGGATGCCCGACACCGTGCCGATCAACGCCGCCAGGAAGAAGGTGGCGCGGCCGGCGAACACCGGCGAGATACCCATCAGGCGCGCGCCCAGCCGGTTGAAGGCCGCCGCGCGCAGGGCCTTGCCGTACATGGAACGCTCGAAGAACTGGTACAGCACGACGATCAGCAGCGCCGACACCGCCACCACCCACAGCGCCTGGCTGTTGACGTTGACCGGTCCCAGCGTCAGCCCGGCGTCGCTGAATGGCGCGGTGCGCGCGCCCTCGGCGCCGAAGGCCAGCAGGCCCAGCCCGACCAGCGCCAGGTGCACCGCGATCGAGACGATCAGCAGCACCAGCGTGGAGGCGGCCGCGATCGGCTGATAGAAGAGGCGATACAGCTGCGGCCCCATCGGCACCACCAGCAGCAGCGTCAGCAGCGCCTGCGCCGCCATCGGCAGCTGCGCCAGCGGCAGCCGGTAGAGCAGGGCGGCCAGGATCAGGGGGTAGACCGCCTTGGCGGCGATGCGCCAGACGCGCATGCGCGCCGGCCGCTTGCGCCAGGCCAGCAGGTCACAGACGGCTTCGGCCAGCGCGAAGGCCAGCAGCAGCCACACCAGCGCCACCGGCTTGCCCGCCTGCAGCGAGGCCATGGTCAGCGCGCCGAAGGCGACGAACTCGCCTTGCGGAATGAATAGGACGCGGGTAACGGTAAACACCAGCAGGATGGACAAGGCCAGCAGCGCATAGATCGCGCCATTGGTGATGCCGTCCTGCCCGAGTATCAGGGCGATCTGAGCATTCATGCAGAATTCCGGGTAAGACAAAGCACGCAGGCACGCCACCCTCGTACCTAAAAAAATCGGTGCCCCCCATCGGGATGCCACGGAGCCGGCTTTGCCGGTCCGTCGGCATGCCCCCTTGAGGGGGAAGCGCCAAAGGCGCTTCGGGGGTGGTCTACTTCACCAGCGTCCAGTTACCGTCCTTCACGGTGATCAGCTCGCGGCCGCGATCATCGAAACCGCTGTGGTCAGCGGCCGTCATGTTGTAGACGCCCTGCGTGCCCACCAGCTCCTTGGTCTGCTCCAGCGCGTCGCGCAGCGCGTTGCGGAACTCCTTGGTGCCCGGCTTGCCGGCCTTCTCGGCCTGCGGGATGGCCTTCTCCAGCAGCAGGCCGGCGTCGTAGACGTTGGCGCCGAAGGTGGCGGGCTTGGAGCCGTTGAGCTTCTCGTAGGCGGCGATGTAGTCGGCCGCGACCTTCTTGGACGGATTGCTGTCGGGCATTTCCGGCAGCACCAGCATCAGGCTGGCGGCCAGGATCGTGCCTTCCACCTTCTTGCCGCCCAGCTTCAGGAAGTCCGGCAGCGCCGCGCCGTGGGTCTGGTAGAACTTGCCCTTGTAGCCCTGGTCGAACAGCGTCGTCTGCGGCAGCACGCTGGCCGCGCCGGGGGCGGCCACCAGCACCGCGTCGGGCTTGGCTGCCAGGATCTTCAGCGCCTGGCCGGTGACCGAGCTGTCGAAGCGCAGGTAGCGTTCGTTGGCGGTGATCTTGATGCCCTTCTCGGCGGCCAGCGCCGAGAACACCTTGTGCCAGTTTTCGCCATAGGGATCGTTCAGGCCGATGAAGCCGACGGTCTTGATGCCGGTCTTGGCCATGTGGTCGACCAGCGCGCGCGCGATGATGTCGTCGTTCTGCGTGGTCTTGAAGACCCACTTCTTCTGTTCATTCATCGGCAGCACCACGGCCGCCGTGCCCACCGGCGCCAGCATCGGCACGCCGGCCTCGGCGGCGAACTGGATCACGCCCATGGCGTTGGGCGAGCCCGAGGGGCCGATCAGCGCGTCCACGTTCTGCTCGGAGATCAGCTTCTTGAAGGCGGTGACCGAGTTGGTGGAATCGCTGGCGTCGTCCAGCGAGATGTATTCCACCGTCAGGTCGCCAATCTTCTTGGGCAGCAGCGGCACGGTGTTCTTCTGGGGGATGCCGACCAGGGCGGTGGGGCCGGTCGACGAGGACACGACGCCGACCTTGACTTGCGCCAGCGCGGGCAGGGAGAACAGCGCTGCGGCGGCGAGGGCGGCGGCCAGGGGGAGCTTCTTCGACAGCATGGCAAAACCTCCGGAGTGGGAGCAGAGTTTGTTGCGGCTGACCGTTGGGGACAGCCGGTGTTGCGGAGACTGCGGCGGGTGGCGCAGCGCCGGCGGCGGGCCGCCGGAGGACGAACGGCAAGGCAATGCACTGTAGACGCGGCGCATGCGCTTACCTATCCGTCAAAACCCGTAGCGCAACGAGCCTCAGATCGTGATCGAACTGACGCTGGCGCCGCCGCAGACGTACAGCGTCTGTCCGGTGATGAAACTGTTGGCCGGATCGGAAAAGAACATGACCGCGCGCGCCACGTCGTCCGAGCGGCCCAGGCGCTTGACCGGAATGCCGTTGGCGATCTGCTTCTCGCGCTCGCTGCCGGCCTCGATCACGTCGTAGAACATGTCGGTCTGGATGGGGCCGGGCGCGACCACGTTGACGGTGATGCCATGCGGCGCCAGCTCCAGCGCCCAGGTGCGCGCCATGCCGATCATGCCGGCCTTGGTGGCGGAATAGGCGGTGCGGGTGGGCAGGCCCAGCGCGCCGCGCGAGGACATCATCACGATGCGGCCGAAACCGCGCTCGCGCATGCCGGGCAGGGCGGCCTGCACCAGGCTGATGGCCGCGCCCAGGTGGATCTGCGTCAGTCCGTGCAGTTCCTGTTGCGTGACGTCGGGCAGCAGGTTGGGCCAGATCACGCCGGCGTTGTGGATCACGTGGCTGACCGGATGGCGCGCCACCGCCTCGGCGGCGGCCTGGGCCGTGGCCTGCTCGTCCAGCAGGTCCACCTGCATGTGGGTCAGGCGCGGATGGCTCATCTCGCCCGCGCGCCGCGCCATGGAAATCACGTCATAGCCGGCGTCCAGCATGGCGCGGCAGATCTCGGCGCCGATCCCGGCGCTGCCGCCGGTGACGATGGCTGCTTGAGGTTGGTTCATGGCGTTGTTCCTGCCTGTCATGTCGGTTGTTGATCGCGCTGTGTGTTGGCAGCGAGTTCATTCAGTCTTGAGACGCTGCGAGCGGGGGCGCGCGGAGCCGGCTTTGCCGGTCCGCAGCGCCGCCCCCTGGAGGGGGAAGCGCCGCAGGCGCTTCGGGGGTGGGTCATGCCACCATGGCCAGGACGCGCAATGGGCTGCCCGAGCCGCTGCGGATCTTCAGCGGCGCCGAGAAAATCACGGCGCCCGTGGGTGGCAGCTGGTCCAGGTTGGTCAGGCATTGCAGGCCGTAGCGGTTGTTGCCGTGCATGTAGTAGTGGCAGGGGTACGGCGGATCCAGGTGCTGGGCCTGCCCCGCGTCCGTGCCGACCGATTCGGTGCCGAAGCCGTGCACGTCGCGTTCCTTGATCAGCCAGGGCACCACGTCCGCGTCCGGGCCGGGCGAATGCGCGCCGTCTTCCTTCATGTTCAGGTACTCGGCCGGCTTGGCGCGCTTGGACCAGTCGGTGCGCATCAGCACCCAGGAGCGCGCCGGGATGCGGCCATGCTTCGCTTCCCACTGCTTGACGAAATCGATCGTCAGCAGGAAGTCGGGGTTGTCGCGCGCCTCGGCCGAACAGTCGATCACGCAGGCGCTGGCGATGAAGGCCTCCACCGGAATCGTGTCGACCGTGTTGTCGGGCTGGTCCTTGCCGGTGATCCAGTGCGCCGGCGCGTCGAAGTGCGTGCCGGTGTGCTCGGAGCAGGAGAAGTTGTTCCAGTACCAGGCCGGGCCGCGCTCGTCGTAGCGCGAGATCTCCTCGATGCGGAACGGCCAGGCCTGGCCGAATTCCGGCGGCAGCACGATGGTGGGGAATTCCGGCGTCAGCGTCTCGGTCAGGTCCACCAGCCGGATGCGGCCGGAGACCAGTTCGGTCATGAATTGGGCGAGGATGTTCTGGCTCATGCTGCGTCTCCTTGTTGTTTGCTGCTCGGTCCCGCGCGGGGCGCGAGGCGTTTAGGGGCGTGGCCGGGCGTCAGGCGCCCAGCTCGCGCTCCAGTCCCTTGGGGTTCTCGGCCATGCGGGCGCGGAATTCCTGCGCCACGTCGCCCACGTACACGTCTTCCACGCCGTCGCGCAGGGCCTTGACGATGGCGGCGGCGACGGTGGCCGGGGCCACGCGCGGTGGCGGGGTGCGCTGTTCCCACTCATGGTCCAGCGGACCGGGAAACACGTTCAGCACGCGCACGCCGGCGCCGCGCATCTCGGCGCGCAGGCACTGGGCCAGCGACAGTGCGGCCGCCTTCGAGGCGGACCACATGCCGCGCGCGGGCAGGTTCATGTGGGCGTAGATGGACAGCACGTTGACCCAGGCGGCGGCGCTGTTGACGCCGTCGGCGGCGCGCGCGCACAGGCCGGGGCCGAAGGCCTGCGCCAGGCGCATCATGCCCAGCACGTTCACGTCCAGCGCCTCGCGCGCGGTGTTGACGTCCTTGCGCTGCATCAGCCCGCCTTCGCGCTCCAGGTCGGCGGTGTTGACCAGGATCTCGACCTTGCCGCCGATGGAGGCCGCCGCGCGGTCCACCGAGTCGGTGTCGGTCACGTCCAGCGCCAGCGTCTGCACCCGGCCATCGGCCGCCAGCGCGTCGTAGGCCGGGTCGCGCCGCCAGGTCTGCGGGTCGCCCAGGAACACCATCGGGCAGCCGGCGTCCAGCAGCGCGCGCGCCACCGCCTGACCGACCGCCGACTTGCCATCGGTGACCAGGGCGCGGCGGAACTTGGGGTCGCAGGAGGTTTCGCGCAGGGTCTTGTCGTCTTCCATGTTCGGCGTGTTCCTTTCTGGCAGGGCGATCATCACGGCCTGGCCGCTGCGGTCGAGCTTGAGCGCCAGCCGCACCGGCGCGCCGTCGGCGCAATCCTGGTGCACGTGCGCCACCACCGAGGGGCCGGCGCTCATGCGCACCGTGCCCACGCGCCAGGGCAGGCGCTCGCGGAAATACAGGTCGTTGCTATGGTGCAGCGTGGTGCTGACCAGCAGCGTGCCGGACGGATCCACCGCGCGCCAGGACAGTTGTTCGGACAGGCAGCCGCCGCAGACTTCGCGCGGCGGATACTGGACCGCGCCGCAATCGGCGCAGACCTGCAATTCGAAGCGGCCCTCGGCCGCGGCGGCGGTCAGGCCCAGCGCGGCGCGGCTGCGCCAGCCGGGCGGCAGCGTGGGCTGGCGCGTGCGCGCGACCGGATCTTTCTTGGGAGGCTTGGCCAGGGGCTGGGTCATGCGTCGCTCCGCGCCAGGATGGCCGCGGCGGTGCACAGCCCGCGGTCGTAGTTGATCATGCCGAAACCGCTCACCATGCCGACGCGGGCGTCGGCCACCTGGGTGCCGCCGGCCGTGCCGGTCAGCTGGCGCAGCGCTTCGGTCAAGCCCAGGTAGCCGCCGGCGGCGCCGGCCTGGCCGACGGACAGCTGGCCGCCGTTGGTGTTGAACGGGAAGCTGCCGTCGATGGTGAAGCCGTGGCGGCGCACGAACTCCGGTCCCTCGTTCTTGGCGCAGAAACCCAGGTCTTCCAGCTGCATCAGGTTGATGACAGGGTAGTCGTCATAGGCCTGCAGGAAGTCCATGTCGGCGGGCGCGCGGCCGGCCATGCCGTACAGCTCGTCCACGTCCATGGTCCAGCCGCCGCGCGTCTGGATCGGGTCGTCGATCCAGGCGTTGTGGCGCTCGATGGTGGACAGGATGCGCGCATGGGGCAGCTTGAGCGCCCGCGCGCGCGATTCGCTCATCACCAGGAAGGCGTCGGCGCCGGCGCAGGGCATGACGCAGTCGAACAGGTGGATGGGATCGGTGATGACGCGCGCGCCCAGGTACTGTTCCAGCGTCAGCGGCTTCTTCATCAGCGCGTGCGGGTAGCGCAGCGCGTTGTCGCGCTGGGCCACGCAGAGCTTGCCGAAGTCCTCGCGGGTGGCGCCGGACTCGCGCATATAGTGCGCGGTCAGCAGCGCGAAGCTGGCGTTCGGGCCGCCGGCGCCGTAGGGATACACGGCGTCCTGGGCGAAGCGCGAGAACTGGCTGACGGTGTTGCGGAACGAGTCCACGTGATTGGTGTCGCCCGCGATGCAGGCTACGATCTCGGCGTCGCCGGCCTGCACGGCGCGCGCGGCGCGCCGCAGCGCGGCCACGCCGCTGGCGCCGCCCATGGGAATGTGGTCCAGCCAGCGCGGGCTCATGCCCAGGTGCTGGACCAGGCCCACGGCGCTGTCGGGCGCCAGCGTGAAGCTGGACACGCACAGCCCGTCCACGTCGGTCTTGGCCAGGCCGGCCTGGCGGATCAGCGCGCCGAGGGCGCGGCCCAGCCACCAGTGCGCGGCATGCGTGCTGTAGCGCTCATAGGGAATGGTGACGGGCAGCGCCGCCACCACGCCGTCATAGCCGAGGCGGCTCATCGCGCGGCTCCGGCGTGGGCTTTCTCGGGGCTCTTCTTCTTCATCGCACAGGTGTCCACGCAGTGCGCGGTGCCGGGCAGCGTGGGCGCCAGCGCTTTCATCTCGCCGCGCTGGATCTTGTTGGTGGTGGTCAGCGGCAGGCTGTCGACGAAGGCCACGTAGCCGGGCGCCTTGTAGTAGGCCAGCTGCTCCAGGCTCCATTGCACGATGGCGCGGGCGGCTTCCTGCCGGTCCGCGTCGGTAGCGAGCGGATCGGCCGGCACCACGCAGGCCAGCACTTCGTCGCCGCGCACCGCGTCCGGCACGGCGGCCACCGCCACGGCCTTGACCAGCGGGTGCTGCATCAGCACGCTTTCGACTTCCACGGCCGAGATGTTCTCGCCGCTGCGGCGGATCACGTTCTTCTTGCGGTCGACGAAGCGCAGCGCGCCGTCGGCCTCGCGGCGCACGATGTCGCCGGTGTGGAACCAGCCGCCTTCCCAGGCCTCGTCCGTCGCCGCGGCGTCCTTCAGGTAGCCGGCGAAGAAACCGTAGCGCGGATCGTCGCCGGCGTGGCGCACCAGCAGCTCGCCGGGTTCGCCCGTGGCGGCCTCGACGCCCGCGTCAGTGACGATGCGTACCTGCACGTCGTCTTCCTCGGCGCCGAAGCAGCTGCTGCCGATGTGGCGCGGCTCCTTGTTGGCGATGATGACGGCGCCCGCGCCGGTCTCGGTCATGGCCCAGGCTTCCAGCAGCGGGAAGCCGAAGCGCGCCTCGAAGGGCGCGTGCAGCTTGCGGTCCACGCCCGCGCCGAAGCCGAAGCGGATGCCCGGCTGCGCGTCCTTGGGCGAGGGCTCGGCCTTCATCAGGATGGCGGGCATCACGCCCAGGTAGTGCAGCACCGTGGCGCGCGAGTCGCGCACGCTGTCCCACCAGCTGCGCGGGTGGAAGCGGTCCAGCGGGATCAGGCAGCCGCCCGTCAGCACCATGGCCATGGCGGAATAGGCCATGGCGTTCATGTGCACCAGCGGCAGCGGGGTCAGCATGCGTTCCTGGCCGGGGCGCAGCGCGGCCAGGCCGCCTATGCGCGCGTACCAGCCGCCGGCGTGCAGGAAATAGCGGTTGGGCAGGATGCAGCCCTTGGGCCGGCCGGTGGTGCCGGACGTGTACAGCAGCGCGCATTCGCTCAACTCGCCCGGCTCGCTGCCGGCCAGCGGCGCGGCAAAGGGCGCGGCGGGCGGCGCGTCGTCAGGACCCATCACGCGCAGCTCGCGGCCGGCGCGCGCGGCGGCGGCCTGCAAGTCAGCGTGGCGGCCGGGCAGGGCCACGGCCAGCGCGATTTCGGAATGACCGGTCAGGTATTCGAGTTCGGCGGCGCGCAGGTCGGGATTGACGGGCACCACCGACACGCCCAGCGCGTTGAGCGCGAACCAGTGCAGGAAGAATGCGGGGCGGTTTTCAAGCAGCAGGCCGGCGCGGTGGCCGTGGCCATAGCCGGCGCGCGCATAGGCGGCGCGCAGCGTCTCGATGGCCTCGGCGGCCGCGCCGTAGGCCAGCTCGCCGGCGGCGATGCCGTAGGCCTCGGCCGTTTCGGGCAGGATGCACAGGAAAGGCTGGGCGCCGTGGCGGGCCGCGCTGTCGCGGAAGGCTTGATGGACTGTCGCGCTCACGACCGGCTCCTACATGAACAATTGGATGTTGCCGAAGGCGGCGTCGCAGTTCACCAGGTCGACGCGTTTCAGGCGGATGCGCAGCGCGCCGTCCTGTTCGACCAGGTGATGCGTGGCCCAGCCGGCATACAGGGTCTGCGCGTCCTGGCGCGTCTCGACGTAGTGGAAGGCGGTGCGCACCACGTGGCGGCCTTCGGCCGGCGCGGATTCGGGATGGCCGTGCTCGACGGTTGGCGCCTGCAGCAGATGGTGGCAGCGGCTCTTGGGTTGCTGCGAGAAGGTGCGCTGGCCGGCCAGCCGCTCGACGCGCACGCGCAGCAGCAGCTTGTCCTCATACATCAGCGAGGCGTGCAGCTTGGCGTCGGTCTGGCCGTGGGCCAGCGGCATCCAGTAATGGCCGTCCTCGGTGTACAGGTCCAGCCAGTACTCGAAGCGCAGCTCATCGAGCATGCGCGCCTCGGCGTAGACGAAATCGATCAGTTCGCGGTCGCTGACGGCCATTCAAGCCTCCTGTCCGGTCATGTAGCGGCCCCATGCGCGGTACTGGTTGCGCATCTGCCATTCGTTGGTGCCGTTGGTGACGACGTTTTTCCGGCCCAGTTCGTCGGGCGAGTAGAGGCGGCCGACGTTGACCCATTCGCGGGCGCGCGATTGCAGCCCGTCCTGGGCGCGCTCGTACATTTCCAGGTCATCGTGTCCGACCACGGAGGTGGGCGCGTTGATGAGCCGGTTGTACATCAGCGTGCGTTCCAGCAGCAGGTCGGGCGCGCCGACCAGGCGGAAGGTCCAGGACTCGACCAGCGTGCGGTCGGCGGCGATGGGCTTGAAGACGCGCAGCGTCTGGATCGGACCCTTCACCATGATGTTGGGGAAATAGACGGTGTTGTGGCGCACATCGCCCAGGATCTGCTTGGCGCGTTCCTCGCCATAGGCCGCCGTCATGGCTTCCCAGTAGCCGGGCACGCCGGAGTAGGCGGCGTGGATCGAGTCGGCCACGCCGGTGTGGCCATGGCCGTTTTCCCATACGCGGATGCCCATGTTCTCGAAGAACTCATAGGGCGAGATGAAGGGCGCGAACAGCTCCACCGCCATGGGCTTGGGCGTGCCGGCGGGCGCCTGCTCCCAGACCTTGACGGCGGTGCCGGCCGAGGACTCGTGCGCGACCATGGGGTGACAGGTGTCCGTCTGGTTGTCGACCAGCATCTTCCAGTTGCAGCGGTGCATGTAGCGCATCACGCCGCCGGCGACCTCCAGTC
Source organism: Achromobacter sp. 413638 (assembly GCF_043119405.1). NCBI lineage: Bacteria > Pseudomonadati > Pseudomonadota > Betaproteobacteria > Burkholderiales > Alcaligenaceae > Achromobacter > Achromobacter sp. 413638. Next base: position 8,236 of record NZ_JBICCO010000019.1, on the reverse strand, counting down.
GGCCCTCGGGCGAGCGGTCGGCCATGTTGTCCAGCGTGGTCAGCGATTCGCCGAAGAAGTCCTCGAAGGACTGACCCTCGGGATTCAGGCGGCAGAACACGAAGCCTCGGTGGTTGCGCACGTCCTTGACGGCGGCCATGCCCTGGCTGGCCTCGCACTGATCCAGGCCAGTGTTCTCGTAGCCTTTCTTCAGCGGGATGGACAGCAGGCTGCCGTCGGTCTTGAAGGTCCAGGCGTGATAGGGGCAGCGGAAGAACTTGCCGGTATTGCCGCAGGCCTCGCCGGCCACCATGGTGCCCTTGTGCGGGCAGCGGTTGTGCAGCACCCGCACCGAGCGGTCGCCGTGGCGCACCATGACCACGGGCTGATTGCCGACGGTGGTGGTGATGTAGTCGCCGGGATTGGGCACCTGGCTGTCGTGGCCGACATAGACCCAGGTGTTGGCATACAGCCGTTCCATCTCCAGTTCGAACAGCTCCTGGTCGATGAACAGGTCACGGTGCACCTCGGTCTCGCGCAGCAGGGCGCGGATGGCGTCGGGGTTGTCGCGGTATTTGGCCATGTCGGTTCGCTTCCTTGGTTGGGGCGGCGGCTGGGTGTTCCTAGAGATCCAGCACCAGGCGCGCGGACTTGGCGCGCGAGATGCAGATCTGGATGATCTTGCCGCTGGCCTTCTCGGTGTCCGAGAGGTAGTAGTCGCGGTGGTCGGGCTCGCCTTCCAGCACGGTGGCCTGGCAGACGCCGCACTCGCCGCGCTTGCAGTCGTACATGGGATCGCAGCCTTCCTCTTCCATGACGTCGACGATGGTCTTGTCGGCGGGAATGGTCAGCACGCGGCCGGACTGGCGCAGCTCGACCTCGAAGGGCTGGTCGCCCGCCTGCGGCGCGGCCGTGGCGAACAGCTCGAAATGCACGTGGGCGTCGGGCCAGTGGCGGGCCTTGGCGCCGGCGATGACGGCGTCGATCAGCCCCTTGGGGCCGCAGACGTACAGGTGCTGGCGCGGCGAGGCGGCGTCCAGCAGCGCCTGCAGGTCGAAGCGGCTGGCGGGATCGTCGTCGCCGTGCAGCGACAGGCTGTCGCCGGCCAGCGCCTGCAGCTCGGGCACGAAGGCCAACTGGTCCTTGCTGCGGCCGCAGTAATGCAGGTGGAAGGCGCGGCCGGCGGCCCGCAGCGCGGCGGCCATCGAGGCCACCGGCGTGATGCCGATGCCGCCGGCGATCAGCAGCACCGGATCGTCGCCGGCCGGCGCTTCGTGCAGCGGAAAGTCGTTGCGCGGGCCCTCGGCGGCCAGCGTGTCGCCCTCGACCAGCGCGTGCATGTGGCGCGAGCCGCCCTGGCTGTCTTCCTCCAGGCGCACGCCCAGGCGGTATTCGCCGGGCGCGGCGAAACAGCCGGCGTCCGGCGTCAGCTGCACCAGCGAATAGCTGCGCGGCTCGCGCAGGCCGGGGACGGAGATCTTCAGGTGCGCGCCCGGACCGAAGGCGGGCAGCGCGCCGCCGTCCTCGCGCGCCAGGCGGAAGGAACGGATCAGCGGCGATTCCTGCCGGACTTCGCGGACGATGAGTTTCAGGGTTTGCACGGCGCTTGCCTCTTGTCTTGCAATGTATGCGCGGGTGTGGGGCCTTCGGGATGCCGCGGATCCGGCTTCGCCGGTCCGCAGGCATGCCCCCTGGAGGGGGAAGCGCGTAGCGCTTCGGGGGTGGGTCTATTCATTTCAGGGCCGTTTCGCGCAGCGCGCGCAGGCTGGCGGCCGCGTCGGGGCGGCCGGCCAGTTTCTCGGCGGCCGCGAGCAGCTGGCGGTATTTGCCGCCGCCGCGCACGTGGGTGTCGCTGTAGCCCTTCACCAGGCGACGGCAGTTGACCGTTTCCACGGCCAGCGCATAGTCCTGCGGCGCGAGCCGCGCGACCAGATCCAGCCATTGCTCCAGGCCGGCCTTCTCGATCTGGTGGCGCAGCGTGGCGCGGCGGAAGCGTCGCATGCCGGCCAGCGCGTACAGCATCAGGAAGCCGCCCAGCGTGCCGCTGCGCATGCGGCGGCCCTTGCCCAGGCGGCGCTCGACGAAGCCGCCGAAGGCCTTGGAGTTTTCCAGCCAGCGGCCCAGCCCGGCGGGCAGGGTGCCGCAGATTTCCTCCAGGCGCGGGTGCATGAATTCGGTGGTGTAGACCAGCTGGTCCGGGCGCGCGCCGACTTCCTGGCGCACGCGTTCGAAGCGCGTGGCGCGGGTCTTCAGGTCGGCCACGCGGATCACGTCGTCGTAGGCCATGGCCGTGGCCAGGTAGCGGGCGGCGGCGCAGGTCAGTTCCCATTGCCGCGCCTCGCCGCCGTGGCGCGCGTCCAGGTCGCGCAGCGCCTTCATGCGCTCCAGGTATTCGCGGGCATAGGCCAGGTCCTGGAACTCGAGCTGACGGCGCACGCCGGCCGTCAGCATGGGCTGGGCACAGGCGGGGAAGTCGCGCCGGATCATGTCCAGCAGCGGCTGGGTGCGCGCGTTGGCGGCCTGTTCCGGCGCGGCCGGCACGGGACGCGACAGGTCGATGGGCGCGGGCTGCTCGGGTGCCTGGGCGGCGGCGTCGAAGCCCAGCGCGAAGGCGCGCAGGCTGGCGTCCACGCCCAGGCCGGCGCGGCGCACGGTGGCCTCGAAATCATCGCGCGAGAAGGGCAAGGCGCCGCTGCCGGCGACCGCGCCGAACAGGCTGGCGCTGATGACGCTGCCGGCGCGGTCGGCCAGGTCCTGCAGGTCGAAGCACATGAAGCGCTTGGCGGCGGCGCGGCCGGCCTCCAGCACCTTGTTCGGATCGGCGATGCCGTTGCCGGGCGCGGATTTCTCGCTGACCGCGTAGCTGCGGTGCGAGGACGTGATCAGCACGCTGCGGTCGGGCGTGACCAGGCCGCGCTGGATGGCGCGGCCGCCTTCCATCAGTTCGGCCGCCACCACCAGGTCCACGTCGCCCGGCGTGGGCATCAGCGCCAGCGCGGGCGCGCGGCCGGCGCGTTCGACGTCGGCCTCGGGCAGCAGTTCCAGGTAATAGATGGTGGCGCCGGTGCGCTGGGCCACGCCCGGCACCGAGGTGGTCTGCGCCCACCAGCCGGCGTGCTCGGCCATGTCGACGATCCAGTCGGCGAGCACGCCGCCGCCCTGGCCGCCCATGGCCAGGACGGCGATCTTGATCGGCGAGGCGGCGCGCGGGGCGGCGGAAGTGTTGATGCTGCTGTCCATGTCCGAGCCTCAGAGTGCGAGTTGCGCCAGGCGCGCCGCGCGGCGGCGCTGCAGGAAACCGATCACCGCCCCGCGCACGCGGGCCAGGAACCTGTCGCCGCCGGTGGGGTTGTGGACGATGTCGGCGCGATAGAACGAGGGGCACAGCACGGCGGCATGGGCCACTTCACCGCAGTTGCCGCAGCCCACGCAGCTGCTTTCCACGTGCGCGACCGGGTCTTCCTTTAGCGGATCGCCGCTGTCCTTGACGGTCAGCGAGGGGCAGCCGGACAGCCGGATACAGGCGTGGTCGCCGGTGCAGACGTCGGGGTCGACGCCGAAGCGTTCCTTGACCGCGCGCTTGCCTTCCTTGACCGCCTTGTTGAACAGCGGCTTGATGCGGCGCTGCTTGTTCAGCATGCACTCGGACTGCGCGATGATGACCTTGGGGCCCTTGACGTCGGTGGTGAGCGCTTCCTCGATGGTGGCGCGCACCTTGGCCACGTCGTAGGTGCGATCCAGCGTGCGCACCCATTGCACGCCCACGCCGCGCACGGCGCGGTCGATGGGGTTGTTGGTGGAGCGGTCGGGGTTCTCGGCGCGCGAGGACAGGATGTCCTGGCCGCCGGTGGCCGACGCGTAGTAGTTGTCGACGATGACGATGACGCCGTCGTACTTGTTGAACACGGCGTTGCCGATGCCCGAGGACAGACCGTTGTGCCAGAAGCCGCCGTCGCCCATGATGGAGATCGGGCGCTTGGCCGCCGGCACGTTGAAGGCCGCGGCGCTGGACGCGCCCAGGCCGTAGCCCATGGTGGTGGCGCCCAGGTTGAAGGGCGGCAGGATCGAGAACAGGTGGCAGCCGATGTCGCAGGAAATATGGTGCTGGCCCAGCGTTTCCTGCGCCAGCGTCAGCGCCGAGAAGATCGGGCGCTCGGGGCAGCCGGTACAGAAGCCGGCCGGGCGCGGCGGCACCACCGCCGCCAGCCCCTCGACATGCTTGTGGAAGGTGATGGGCTGCTCGACGGGCCTGGCGGGCCGCGCGCGCGCGATCTCGACGATCTCGGGCTGGGCGGCGCTGGCGGCGGCTGCGTCGGCGGCCACGGCCGGATGCGTCTGCAGCGATTCGGGGCGGTTGCGGCGCAGGAATTCGCGCAGGCCCTCGCGCATGACCTGGGTGGTGTACTCGCCGGCCATGGGCAGCACGTCCTTGCCCGAGAGCTGCGTGGCGATGCCGGCCTTGCGCAGCACCGCGTGCAGGTTCTGCTCGATGTAGTCGGGCTGGCCTTCCTCCAGCAGCAGCACGGCGCGCTTGTCGCGGCAGAAGTCGATGACCTCGTCCTCGATGACGGGGTAGGTCACGTTCATGACGTACAGCGGGATGCGGCTGTTGCCGAAGTGGTCGGCCAGGCCCAGCAGCTGCAACGCGCGGATGACGCCGTTGTACAGGCCGCCCTGCAGGATCAGGCCGATGTCGGACTGGTCGCCGTCGAAATGCTCGTTGAGCTTGTGTTCCTTGATATAGCGGATGGCGGCGGGCCAGCGGTCCTTGATCTTTTCCTGCTCGTGCAGGAAGGACGCGGGCGGCAGCACGATGCGGCTGGTGTCGCGCGCCGGGCTTTCCAGCGCCTGCGCCAGGCTGAAGGCGGGGCGCTTGTTTTCCTTGGCGATGAAGCGGCCGTGCACGTGGCAGCCGCGGATGCGCAATTGCAGCATCACCGGCGTCTTGCTGGCCTCGGACAGCGAAAAGCCGTCTTCCACCGCCTTGACCATGCTTTCCAGATTGGGGCGCGGGTCCAGCAGCCAGATCTGCGATTTCATGGCGAACGCGTGCGAGCGTTCCTGCATGATGGACGAGCCTTCGCCGTAGTCCTCGCCCACGATCACCAGCGCGCCGCCGGTGACGCCGCCGGATGCCAGGTTGGCCAGCGCGTCCGAGGCGACGTTGGTGCCGACCGTGGATTTCCAGGTGACGGCGCCACGGATCGGATACATGACCGAGGCCGCCAGCGTGGCGGCGGCGGTGGCTTCCGAGGCGCTGGCCTCGAAGTGCACGCCGAGTTCCTGCAGGATCTCGTTGGCGTCGGCCAGCACGTCCATCAGGTGCGAGATGGGCGAACCCTGGTAGCCGGCCACATAGCCCACGCCGGACTGCAGCAGGGCCTTGGTGACCGCGAGGATGCCCTCGCCGCGGAACTCTTCGCCCGCGCCGATGCGCAATTGCTGGACTTCTTTTTTGAAGGACCTTTCAGCCATCTCGAACCCCTAGTCGCGGACCGCTGCGCGGGTCCTTGCGCCTTGCTGCTCCGCAACATCGAATGGTCGCGGATCCATGTTCTAAAAAATACTTTAGAAGTCAACTTTTTAGCTGTCAACAAAAAAGATGAAATTTCATGGAATCAAAAAAATATCACGCTAAAACAAGGGTGTATATACTGGCTATCCTTTAGGTGTTGACCCGCCAATCCGCCCCGATACTGTGCAAAAACGGGTTGCGATTCCGGGTATACCCTGTGCTGCGCAACAGCATTGCGGCACATCATGGCGCGGCCGCGCATCGCCGTGGTGCAATGCGCGTGCCGATGGTCCGCGGCAAGCATGCGGGACGGGCATGACAATCTCGAACAACCGGGCGCGGGAGCGTACAGACATGGCGTGGCAGAAGCAGAAGAGCATTCAGGCCGGCGCCGGCGGCGGGCGTTTCGTCGACGGTTATCTGGCCTATCTGCTGGCGCAGGCCAGCCAGCGCATTTCCGCCGAGTTCCATCTGCAGGTGCGCGCTGCCGGCCTGTCGGTCACGGAATGGCGGGTGCTGGCCAGCCTGGAAGGCAGCGCCGGCGAAACCATCGGCACGCTGGCCGTGCTGGCCATCACCAAGCAGCCCACGCTGAGCAAGGTGGTGCAACGCATGGAGGCTGACGGCCTGGTCGAGCGCACCGGCGTGCGCGCCGACCGGCGCCAGACGCGCGTGTGCATCACCACCAAGGGCCGCAATCTGATCGCGGGCCTTTGCGAACAGGCCTTGCAGCATCAGAAGGCCGTGCTGGCGCCGTTCGGCGAAGAGCGGGCGACGTTGCTGATAGAGATGCTGGAAGTGTTGATGACCGAGCACGTGCCGCTGGAGATGGCGACGGCCGAAACGGACGAGGATTGAGCGTCCGGATGCCGGCCGAGTTCCGCTTTCCGGGAATGTCGCGCATCGCGTGTTTGATCGAACGCTGTTCGCTTCAATTATTTTGTTACGAGCATATGCGTCCCTGTTTTGTTCCTCTCTCTGAAAACCGCCTCCGGTACGCATAAACCCTGAATTGACGCGGGTTCCGGCGCTAGGCAATATCGCGCCGGTATTTTCAGACTACAGTCAGGAGTTGAACCTATGCGCCGCACTTTGATTGCTATCGCGATCGCCGCCGCCGTGGCCGTGCCCTCGATCGGACAGGCCAAGACTTTCCGCTGGGCCGCCCAGGGCGACATCCTCACCTTCGACCCGCACTCGCAGAACGAAGGCATGACCATCGCCGCCAACAGCTATGTGTACGAACCGCTGGTGGACTACGACAAGTCCTTCAAGGTGGTGCCGCGCCTGGCCACGGAGTGGGAGCAGGTCTCGCCCACGCTGTACCGCTTCAAGCTGCGCCCCGGCGTCAAGTTCCACGACGGCGCGGCCTTCACCGCCGACGACGCGGTGTTCTCGATCCACCGCGCCATGGCGCCGACCTCGAACTACAAGGCCTACACGACCGGCATCAAGGAAGCGCGCAAGATCGACGACCTGACCCTCGAGGTCGAAACGTCGGCGCCGAACCCGGTGCTGCTGCGCCAGCTGACCAACGTGTTCATCATGAACAAGGCCTGGGCGGAAAAGCACAACATCGCCAAGCCGCAGGATTACGTCAACAAGGAAGAGACCTACGGCGCCCGCAACACCAACGGCACCGGCCCCTACAAGCTGAAGACGCGCGAAGTCGACGTGCGCACCGTGTTCGAAGAGAACAAGGACTGGTGGAACAAGGCCGGCAAGGTCGGCAACGTGACCGAGGTGGTGTTCACCCCGATCAAGCAGAACGCCACCCGCACCGCGGCCCTGCTGTCCGGCGAGATCGACTTCGTGCTGGACCCGGCCGCCCAGGACCTGGACCGCCTGCGCCAGTCGGCCAAGGTGGTCGAGGGCAACGAATACCGCACCATCTACCTGGGCCTGGACCAGAAGCGTCCCGAGCTGCAGTACTCGAACATCAAGGGCAAGAACCCGTTCCAGGACATCCGCGTGCGCGAGGCGCTGTACCGCGCCATCGACGTGGACGCCATCAAGCGCGCCGTGATGCGCGGCCTGTCGGCGCCCACCGGCACCATGATCGCGCCGCAGGTGCACGGCTGGGCCGAATCGGTCCACAAGCGCGTGCCCTACGATCCCGAGAAGTCGCGCGCCCTGCTGAAGGAAGCCGGCTATGACGGCACGCTGAACTTCACGCTGGACTGCCCGAACAATCGCTACATCAACGACGAGGCGATCTGTCAGGCGGTGGTGGGCATGTGGGCCAAGGTCGGCGTGAAGGCCACGCTGAACGCGATGCCGCGCTCGACCTACTTCCCCAAGGTGCAGTCGTTCGACACCAGCGCCTATCTGTTCGGCTGGGGCGTGCCGACCTTCGACGCCATGTACACGCTGCAGAACCTGATCCGCACCAAGGGCGAGGGCGCGGACGGCATGTACAACCTGGGCAACTACAGCAACAAGGAGCTTGACGCCGTCATCGACAGCATCAAGACCCAGACCGACGCCGCCAAGCGCGACGCCGACATCATCAAGGTGCTGGAAGGCCACGCCAAGGACTTCGGTCACATCCCCCTGCATGACCAGGTCATTCCCTGGGCCATGCGCAAGAACGTCACCGTCATCCATCGCGCCGACAACCGTCTGGTCGCCGATTGGGTCAAGGTCGACTGATTCAGGCCAACCCGCAGGGGGGGGGGGGGGGGGGGGGGGGGGGGGGGGGGGGGGGGGGGGGGGGGGGGGGGGGGGGGGGGGGGCGGGGGC
>NZ_JBICCO010000018.1:0-87749 GCF_043119405.1 Achromobacter sp. 413638 | reverse complement strand
CCCCCCCCCCCCCCCCCCCCCCCCCCCCCCCCCCCCCCCCCCCCCCCCCCCCCCCGCGACAGTTCGTCGCGGCACACCGTCCACAAGGCGAATGCCGAGCAGCCGATGGCGATGGCCAGGGACAGCAGGGTCAGGGGAATGTCGTAGCCCATGTCGATGGGCAGGCTGAAGGCCAGCATGCCGACGAAATGCATGGCCCAGATCCCGATGCCCATCGCGAACGCGCCGCCCGACAACCAGTACCGCGCCGCCGGCAGGCCGTTGGCCGCGCGCACGCGGTTCGCCATGCCCAACGCTGTGTACGACGCCAGGACGGCGACCCCTAGGGATACGAGGACGAGCGAAGGGTTATATGTTCCAACGAGCATTTTTGGGGTCCTGTCCTGGGCGCATACCGCCGCCGCGCCGGCCTCAATTCACATCAATTCGTAGTCAACAGTTGCAAATAGCCCGCAGGGCAATCCTTGCTGTCGACGCTGGGGATTCACGTACTCTCTTTCTTTACTTTGGGCGGGGGGCTGCGGCCGGGCAACGAGGGCGACCGGCGAGGCCGGATGTCGCCCGGTCGCGCGGCGAGCGACGGGCACGGCGCAGCAGGGGCCGTTCGGCAGCAACGGGGCGCGTGCCATGCTGGACGCGCGTCCGGGGCTAAGGGATGGGTTATACAGAAAACGGGCTTTCAGAAGCTCACCAATCTTCACTTCGCGCGGCCACGATGCGGCCCAGCTTCGCCCCGCTTGCGCTTGCCCAAGCGCGGCGCGCTCGGCCCCGCGCCATTCGGACGCCCGGCCAGGAGCCTGCGCCATGGCGACAACCGTCAATTCGGCAAGGCCTCACACTATCGGGGCCGCGCGGAGCCGGCTTTGCCGGTCCGCGGCGGCGCCCCCTTGAGGGGGAGCGCGTAGCGCTCGGGGGGACTTCTACACCGCCATCGGCGCCGTGAGCGGCGCGTGGTGCGTATAGCCTTGCAGCGCGAAATCGCCCGGCTCGACCCGCTCCAGCCATTCCGGCTCGTAGCGGCCGGTGGAGGCGAAGTCGGGGATGCGGTCCGACAGCACCAGGCGGGGGGCCTCGAAGGGCGTGCGGCTCAGTTGTTCGCGCAGCATCGGCAAGTGATTCTCGTAGATGTGCGCGTCGCCGATGAAATACGTGAACCAGCGCGGCGTGTAGCCCGTCAGCCGGCCGACCAGGTGCAGCAGCGCCGCGCCCTCGGTCAGGTTGAAGGGCGTGCCCAGGCCGACGTCGTTGGAGCGGATGTACAGGCACAGCGAGATCTCGCGCGTGCTGGCGTTCGGCAGGAACTGATAGAGCAGGTGGCAGGGCGGCAGCGCCATTTCCTCGATCTGGGCCCAGTTCCAGCCGTGGAACAGGATGCGGCGGTCGCCGGGGCGCTCATGGATCGTGTCCAGGCACTGGCGCAGCTGGTCGACGGCCTTGTAGAGCAGCACCTTGGGAGCGCCGCCTTCGTCCAGGTCCGCGACCTTGGCATAGCCGCGCGCCAGGGCGTCGGCGATCTGCGCCGGACGACCGGCGTCGAGCACCTTGTAGGCTGGCCACTGGCGCCATTGGACGCCGTACACCGGACCCAGGTCGTCCGGGCCTTCGCGATAGGGATTGGCCAGCCACTGGGCATTTTCATTGGCATTCTGGTCCCAGACCTTGCAGCCCAGCTCGCGGAACTCGGCCGCGCTGCGCGTGGCGCGCAGGAAGCCCACCAGCTCGCCGATGGCGGACTTGAACGCCAGTTTCTTGGTGGTGACCGCCGGGAAGCCCTGTTGCAGGTCGAAGCGCAGCGAGGCCCCAGGCATGCTCAGGGTGCGTATGCCGGTCCGGTTCTCCTGCCACGAGCCGGTGTCGAGGATGGATTGAACGAGGTCCAGGTATTGTTTCATGGCGGTCCCTGGCGCCATCCTGTCGGGCAGGGCGGCGCATGACGTCCCGCCGCGAGCGCGTCGCGGCGGGACGGTAAAAATAAACGGTGCGGAGGCTGAATTACACCATGCCGGCGGGCAGGGCCACGGCGGGCCTCAGGCGGCCGCGGCTTCCCGGGTGTCGACGATATCGACCGAGAAGGTCAGCTCGGCGGTCTTTTCCAGCATGGCCGAGGCCGAGCAGTATTTCTCGTGCGACAGCTGCACCGCGCGCTCGACCGCGGCGCGGGGCAGGTCGCGGCCGGTCACGGTGAAGGCGAAGTGGATGCGGGTGAAGACCTTGGGATCGGCGTCGGCGCGTTCGGCCTGGAGCTTGACGCTGCAGCCGCTCACGGCGTGCCGGCCGCGCTTGAGGATCAGGACCACGTCATAGGCGGTGCAGCCGCCCGTGCCGGCCAGCAGCATTTCCATGGGGCGGGGCGCCAGATTGTGGCCGCCGCCATCCACGGCGCCGTCCATCACGGCCACGTGGCCGCTGCCGGTGCTGGCGGTGAAGAGCATGCCCGAAGGGCCGCCCCAGTCGATCGTGCATTCCATGTGCGTGTGTCCTTGAGCTTGAGCGCAGTCAATGGCTGATGATACCCGTTGCGTACAATCTCCAGCACGAGAGTCCCGCCCCGCGTAAGGGGCGTTCGACCGGATTTCCAGGAGTTGCTCATGCCCGCTGCCCCCTTCCCGTTGTTTTCGCGTCGTTCCGGCCCGCTGGACGCGCTGCTGGCCGAGGCGGACCGAGCGCTGCGGGTGCTGTCTGGCAACGCCACCGCCGGCCGGCCAAACCCGGCCAGCGCCGAAGAACTGCCCACTGCGCTGTCCGACAAGGAAAAACGCCACGCGGCAGGGCTGATGCGGGTGAACCACGTGGGCGAGGTCTGCGCCCAGGCGCTGTATCGCGGCCAGGCGTCGGTCTGCCGCGAACCCGCCGCTCGTGCCCTGTTGCTGGAAGCGGCGGCCGAAGAGGTCGATCACCTGGTCTGGTGCAATCAGCGCCTGAGCGAACTGGGCAGCCGGCCCAGTCTGTTGAATCCCGTCTGGTATGCAGGCTCCTACGCCCTGGGCGTGGTGGCCAGCTATGCCGGCGTGCCGCGCAACCTGGGTTTCATGGCCGAAACCGAGAGGCAGGTCGAAGCCCACCTCGATGGCCACCTGCAGACCTTGCCGCCGCAGGACGAGCGCTCGCGCCAGATCGTGCGCAAGATGAAGGAAGACGAGGCGCATCACCGCGCCAGCGCGGAAGCCGCTGGCGGCGTGCCGCTGCCCGCGCCGGTGCGCGGCGCCATGCGCGCCATGTCCAAGATCATGACCACGACGGCATACTGGATCTGAGCGGTATCGGATTGCCGCCATGCGCGGCGGCAATCCGAACGGCGTTTGTTGCGGTGCGCAAAAAATGCCGCACATTGGTGCCTGGGCACTGATTTGGTGCAAAATTCGATCGGGGATTACCCGAAATGCACCAGGGTATGCCCGAAAGGGGTTAACCCGTTAAGCAAAAACCCGGCGTTCGGGTAGATCATTGATTCATGCGGGTTTGCGGGGTGCGGGGGCAGGCATTGCTGCAAATACACAACGTCCCACGCTCGTCATCCCAGGCTTAAAAATAATTCTTGCATCGCACAAAAAAGATCGGTACTATGCATCTCATCGGATGTTGAAACGCAGACGGCGCGGTGCAAACCCCGGATGCCAGGTCGAGCGAAAGCCGCTCCCAACATGCCAAGGTTGTCTCCTCCACCCTCCTCCTTTGGTGGATTTAGCCCGAGATCTCACGATCTCGGGCTTTTTTTTATTTCCGCCAGATTTGTCCCCAATTTTAGGGTGAGGACCAGGGCTGACAGCAAAACGTCAGGTCGGAACCTCGCATCGATATTCGCGTTTTCCCTTGGAGATTTCGCATGCGCCGGGGCGGAAAGCTCTACAATTACACGATGATGATTGTGCCGCCGCAATGCCGCGGTTTCGCCGCATCCGTCCGCCCTGGCGGTCGGATCGGACGCGGATGGGTGGCCTGGCGCCGGGTGTTACGTTCTGTCCCGGTGATTTGCACTTCCTTATTGCTGCCATATATGAGCGTTACACCTGCCCCGGATAATGGCGGGCTTGTCTCGATAGACCAACCTGAGGTGACTCTGTGACCTGGCTGTACATCTGCGTGGTCGCGTTCATGGTGGGGGGACTCATCGTGGTGTCGGAGCGCTGGCATGGCGCCTTCACCGGCGACAGCGATCTCAACAAGCCGCAAGCGAACCATTCCCGCGCCACGCCGCGCGTGGGCGGGTTGGCGGTGCTGGCCGGCACGCTGGCGGGCCTGTTGGTGCTGGGTCCGAGCAACATGACGCTGACCTGGCTGTGGCCGGCGCTGTTCGTGGCCGCGTTGCCCGTGTTCGTCGCGGGCCTGCTCGAAGACATCACCAAGGACATCGGCGCCAGCAAGCGCCTGCTGGCGGCGTTCGGTTCCGCCGCCATCGCCTGGTGGCTGCTGGGCGGCGTGAGCCGCGTCGGCATGGCGCCGGTCGACTATGTGCTGTCGTTCTGGCCGGTATCCCTGGTCTTCACCATGTTCGCCGTGGGCGGCTGTACCCATGCGCTGAACATCGTCGACGGCATGAACGGTCTGGCCGGCATGGTCGCCACCCTGATGGCGGTGTCCATCAGCCTGGTGGCCTTGCAGGTGGGCGACATGCCGATCTTCATGATCGCCGCCGCGCTGGCGTCGGCCACGCTGGGCTTCCTGGTCTGGAACTTTCCGTTCGGCCGGGTCTTCCTGGGCGACGGCGGCGCGTACTTCCTGGGCTTCATGCTGGCCGAGCTGGCGGTGCTGCTGGTGGTGCGCAATCCATCGGTGTCGCCGTTCTATGCCCTGGCGGTGCTGTTCTATCCCGTATTCGAAACCGGTTTCTCGATCTGGCGCCGCCGCTTCAAACGCGGCGTGCCGGTGGACCAGCCCGACGCGCTGCACCTGCACCAGCTGGTGTTCCGCCGCCTGGTGCGCGTGACCTTCAGCCGCGGCCGCCGTCATGCGGTGCCGGCGCTGTGCAATGCGCTGGCCTCGCCCTACATGTGGGTGCTGGCCTTGATCGGTCTGGTGCCCGCCACCATCTGGTGGGACAACGCCTGGGCGCTGGGCGCGAGCCTGCTGGTCTTCGCCGGCGTCTACATCTGGCTGTATGCGCGCCTGGTGTCCTGGCGCCGGCCGGGTTGGCTGCTGCTGCCTTCGGTATTGAAAACCCATTGAGGCTTTGAGGTCCCGGACGCGTTTGTCCGGGAAACCCGATTGCTCAACACACTCATTGTTTCACCGTCTTTGAAGTGCCATGTCCTTTTCATGGCCAAGGGAGAGTTATGCTGCGTATTCAGGATGTGAAGCTCGCCGTCGTCGGCCTGGGCTATGTCGGCCTGCCGCTGGCAGTCGAGTTCGGCAAGAAGCGTTCCGTCATCGGCTTCGATATCAACGCGCGCCGCATCGACGCCCTGAAGGCCGGTCACGACCACACGCTGGAAGTCAGCGATGCCGAGCTGGCCGAAGCCGGGCAACTGAGCTACACGGCCGACCGCGCCGAGCTGGGCCAGGCCAACGTCTTCATCGTCACCGTGCCCACGCCGATCGACGAATACAAGCAGCCCGACCTGACGCCGCTGGTCAAGGCCAGTGAGACCATCGGCGCCGTGCTCAAGCGCGGCGACATCGTGATCTACGAATCCACCGTCTATCCCGGCGCCACCGAAGAGGATTGCGTGCCGGTGCTGGAGCGCGTGTCGGGCCTGAAGTTCAACGTGGACTTCTACGCCGGCTACAGCCCCGAGCGCATCAACCCGGGCGACAAGGATCACCGCGTCAGCACGATCAAGAAAGTCACGTCCGGTTCCACCCCTGAAGTGGCTGAACTGGTCGACCAGCTCTACAAGCAGATCATCACCGCCGGCACGCACAAGGCGTCCAGCATCCGCGTGGCCGAGGCCGCCAAGGTCATCGAGAACACCCAGCGCGACGTGAACATCGCGCTGATCAACGAGCTGGCCCTGATCTTCAACAAGATGGGCATCGACACAGAGGCCGTGCTCAAGGCCGCCGGCACCAAGTGGAACTTCCTGCCGTTCCGTCCGGGCCTGGTGGGCGGCCACTGCATCGGCGTGGATCCCTACTACCTGACGCACAAGGCGCAGTCCATCGGCTACCACCCCGAGATCATCCTCGCGGGCCGTCGCCTGAACGACTCCATGGGCGGCTACGTGGTGTCGCAGCTGGTCAAGTCCATGACCAAGCGTCGCATCCATGTGCAAGGCGCGCGCGTGCTGGTGATGGGCCTGACCTTCAAGGAAAACTGCCCGGACCTGCGCAACACCCGCATCGTCGACATCGTCAAGGAACTGGGCGACTACAACGTGGACGTGGATGTGTACGACCCGTGGGTCGATCCGCAGGAAGCCGTGCATGAATACGGCATCACGCCGGTGGCCAAGCCGGAAGCCGGCAAGTATGACGCCGTGATCCTGGCCGTGGCGCATCGCCAGTTCGCCGACATGGGCGCGGCCGAGATCCGCAAGCTGGGCAAGCCCGAGCACATCCTGTACGACCTGAAGTACGTGCTCTCGCCCGCCGAATCCGATCTGCGCCTGTAAGAGGAGATCCTGGCATGAGCACCCGATACGAAAGCATCTCCCAGGACCTGGTGGCCGCGCCGCGCAAGTGGCTGGTGACCGGCTGCGCCGGCTTCATCGGCTCCAACTTGCTGGAAACCTTGTTGAAGCTGGGCCAGACCGTCACCGGCCTGGACAACTTCGCCACCGGCCATCAGCGCAATCTGGACGAAGTGCGCGCCAGCGTGTCGCCCGAACAATGGGCGCGCTTTACGTTCATCGAGGGCGATATCCGTGACCTGGCTGCCTGCCAGCGCGCGGTGCAGGGCGTCGATTTCGTACTGCATCAGGCCGCGCTGGGTTCGGTGCCGCGCTCGCTGAAGGATCCCATCACCACCAACGACGTGAACGTCGGCGGCTTCCTGAACGTGCTGGTGGCCGCGCGCGACGCGCAGGTCAAGTCGTTCGTGTACGCGGCGTCCAGTTCCACCTATGGCGACCATCCCGCGCTGCCCAAGGTGGAAGAGAATATCGGCAATCCGCTGTCGCCGTACGCCGTGACCAAGTATGTCAACGAACTCTATGCGGACGTGTTCGCGCGCTCGTATGGTTTCGAGACGGTCGGCCTGCGTTATTTCAACGTCTTCGGCAAGCGCCAGGATCCGGATGGCGCCTACGCCGCCGTGATCCCGAAGTGGACCGCGGCCATGATCAAGGGCGACGATGTGGTCATCAACGGCGACGGCGAGACCAGCCGGGACTTCTGCTTCGTCGCCAACGCCGTGCAGGCCAACCTGCTGGCCGCGATGGCGCCGCAAGAGGGGCGCAACCAGGTGTACAACGTCGCCGTCAGCGGCCGCAGCACGCTGAACGACCTGTTCGGCTTCCTGGTGCAGGCGCTGGGCCGCCAGGGCGTGGCCTATGCCAAGCCGGCCAAGTATGGCGAATTCCGCGCCGGCGACGTGCGCCATTCGCAGGCCGACGTCAGCAAGGCTGGCCGCCTGCTCGGTTATCAGCCCACGCACACCGTGCTGCAGGGGCTGGACGAGGCAATGCCCTGGTATACGCAATTCCTGCGTTGATTTGAAAGCACTCATCCGCAAACTCGGCAACATCCACCCGGACCACCAGCGTATCTTCAAAGGCGCGTTCCGGGTGGCGGTGTTCCTGCTGCTTGGCAAGGCCGCGGGCGCCGTCAAGGAAATGGCGGTGGCCTACCGCTATGGCGTCAGCGACGCGGTCGATGCCTACCAGTTCACCATGACCATGGCGACCTGGCTGCCGGTCACCATCGTGGGCGTGCTGTCGGTGGTGCTGATACCCGTGCTGGTGCGCCTGCGCCGCGCAGAGCGCGCTGAGCGGGATGATTTCATCCGTGAACTGCAGGGCTGGGTACTGGCCGCCGGGATCGCGCTCGCGCTGCTGACCTGGCTGGCCTGGCCTTATGCGCTGGATTGGCTGGGTGGCGGGCTGTCGCCGCAGGTGCGCGCCATGACAGGCGATCTGCTGGTGGCGTTCGCGCCGGTCTCGGCATTGCTGCTGGTGGCCGGCATCAGCGCCGCGCGCCTGCGCGCCCATGAGCGGCACGTCAACACGCTGCTGGACAGCGTGCCCGCCGTCGCCACGCTGGCATGGGTCATGCTGGCGGTCAGCGCCGATGGCGTCGGCCCGCTGCTGTGGGGCACTCTCGTTGGCTACGCCATCCAGACGGTCTGGCTCGCCTGGCTGGCCGCGCGGGCCGATACCGGATTCTGGGGGGCGCCACGCGTTACCTTGCGCTCGCCGCACTGGCCGGAATTGATGGGCGCCGCCGGCGTGATGCTGATCGGCCAGGTGGCGATGAGCTTTGTCGGCCCGCTGGACCAGTATGCCGCCGCCAATCTGGGGGCCAACGCCAACGCGACGCTGGGCTACGCCAGCCGGTTGCTGTCCTTGATCCTGGGCATCGGCGCGGTGTCGGTCGGTCGTGCCGCGCTGCCGGTGCTTGCAGACGTGCAGAGTCGCGGCGATACCGCGCGTGCGCGGTCCATGGCATTGAAGTGGTCGCTGCTGATGGTGCTGGCCGGCGCCGGCGCGGTGGCATTGGGCTGGCTGCTGGCGCCCTGGGGCGTTTCGGTGCTGTTCCAGCGCGGCGCCTTTACGGCGGAGAATACCCAGGCCGTGGCGCAGGTGCTGCGCTGGGGGCTGCTGCAACTGCCGTTCTATTTTGGCGTGCTGATCCTGGTGCAGTTGCTGGCGAGCCAGAACCGCTATCGCCTCATGTCCGGCATTGCCGTCGCCAACTTTGCGCTGAAGGCGGCGCTGAACGCCGTGCTGGCGCCTCGCATGGGCGCGGCCGGCATCATGCTGGCGACCAGCCTGATGTACCTGCTGTCCTTTGCCTGCTATCTGGCCGTGGCCTTGCGCCGCGCCGAACCCGAAAAGGCCGACTGAATGCCCGCCCTTCAAAGCGCCTCCCGCCCGCAGCGCGTGCTGCTGTTCATTCATTCGTTGCACGGCGGCGGCGCCGAGCGGGTGGCCGTGGACCTGAGCGCGCATTGGGCGCGGGCAGGGCGCGACGTCATGGTCGTGACCCAGGCCGGCAAGGAAGACGACGCTTATGCGCTGGATCCCAAGGTGAGCAGGGCGGTGCTCAACACCGTGGGCGAGGGCGGCGGTTTGCGGGGCATCTGGAGCAATGTGCGGCGCGTGCGCGCGCTGCGCCGCGTGATACGTGAATTCCGTCCCGATATCGTCCTGGGCATGATGACCACGGCATCCGTGCTGTCGGTGATCGCCGGCGCCGGTCTCGGGTGCCGCGTCATCGCCACCGAGCACACGCATCCGCCGTCGCAGGCCATGTCTGGCTTCTGGCAGCGTCTTCGCCGCTGGACCTATCCGAAGGCCGCGCGCGTGGTGGCGCTGACAAGCGGCACCGCAGCCTGGATCGAAACGCACGTGCCCGGCTCACGGCTGGCAGTGATCCCCAACCCGGTGCATTGGCCGTTGCCGCAGGCCGAGCCGCGCAAGTACCCCGAGCCCAGGCCTGGACGCCGCCGCCTGCTGGCGGTGGGGCGGCTGCACCAGGACAAGGGCTTTGATCTGTTGATCCAGGCTTTCGAGCAGCTGGCGTCCGCGCATCCCGACTGGGATCTGGTTATCCTGGGCGAGGGCGGCGAACGCGCCGCGCTGGAAGCACAACTGCGCCAGTCCGGGATGCAGGACCGAGTGTGGATGCCCGGCCGCGTCGGCAATGTGGGCGATTGGTACGCGAGCGCGGATCTCTACGTCCTGACATCGCGGTTCGAGGGCTTGTCGAATACGCTGCTCGAATCCATGGCCAGCGGCCTGGCCGCCGTTTGTTTCGATTGCGATACAGGGCCGCGCGAGGTCGTGCGCGATGGCGTCGATGGCGTGCTGGTGCGGCCCAACGGCGACGTGCCTGCGTTGTGCGCGGCGCTGGACGCGGTCATGGGCGATGACGCGATGCGTGCGCGCATGGCGGCCGCCGCGACCGATGTGCGCGACCGTTTTTCGGCCAACCGGGTGTTGGCCCGCTGGGAAGAACTTTTTGACGGCGTGACGCGGGCGGGCCGTTAGGCCGCCACGCAGCGCCGTCGCGATATGGTGACCACGAGAACCTGATCATGTGCGGAATAGTCGGAATTTGGGGCCCCTTGGCGGACAAGTCGCAGGTGCTGGCGGAAAGCTGCCGCCGCATCCGCCACCGCGGACCCGACAGCAATGGCTTCTGGGAGGATGCTGGCGCCGAGCTGGCGCTGGCGCACGTGCGCCTGGCCATCCAGGACCTGACGGAAGCCGGCCACCAGCCCATGGTGTCGGCCTGCGGACGCTACGTGATGGTCTTCAACGGCGAGATCTACAACCACCTGGACATGCGCAAGCAGCTCGAGCAGTCGGCGCTGGCGCCGTCGTGGCGCGGGCACTCCGACACCGAGACCTTGCTGGCCGGCTTTTCGGCGCTGGGCATCGAGGCCACGCTGCAGGCGGCGGTCGGCATGTTCGCCATCGCGCTGTGGGATCGTGCCGCGCGCAAGCTGGTGCTGGCGCGCGACCGCATGGGCGAAAAGCCGCTGTACTACGGCTATTCGGGCGCGGACCTGGTGTTCGCGTCGGAACTGAAGGGGCTGACGCCGGTGCCGGGATTCGGCCAGGAGCTGAACCGCAACGCGCTGGCGTCGTACATGCGGCACAACTACATTCCGGCGCCGCAATCGATCTACGCGGGCATCGCTAAGCTGCCGCCCGGCACCTGGATCGAGTTCACCGCCGACGACACCCGCAGCCGCCGCATGCCGGAGCCGCGCGTGTACTGGTCGGCGCGCGACGCCGCCGACACCGCCGCGCGCTCGCTGCTGGCGTTCGAGTCCGACGCGCAGGCCGTCGATGCGCTGGAGGGCGTGCTCTCCAAGGCTGTCGGCGGGCAGATGCTGTCCGATGTCAGCCTGGGCGCCTTCCTGTCGGGCGGCATCGATTCGTCCACCATCGTCGCGCTGATGCAGGCGCAGAGCGCCCAGCCCGTGCGCACCTTCGCCATCGGCTTTCACGAAAAGGGCTACGACGAGGCGCAGCACGCCAAGGCTGTCGCCACCCACCTGGGCACCGACCATACCGAGCTGTATGTCACCGCCGAGGATGCGCTGGCGGTGGTGCCGACGCTGGCGGACATGTATGACGAACCGTTTGCCGATTCCTCGCAGATTCCGACGTCGCTGGTGACGAAGATGGCACGCCAGCACGTGACCGTGGCGCTGTCCGGCGACGGCGGCGACGAGCTGTTCGGCGGCTATTCGCGCTATTTCCGTGTCAACAACTGGTGGCAGAAATGCGAGCGCATGCCCGCTTTCCTGCGCCATCCGGCCGGCGCCCTGTTGAGCGCGTCCACGCATTTGCCCGGCAAGGGCGCGTGGCGCGGCAAGGTCGGCAAGCTGGGCGAGTTGCTGCGCGCCGATACGCGTGGCGAGTTCTACCGCCTGTTCGTGTCCTATTGGTCGGATCCGGGCCGCGTGGTCAAGGGCGGCGTCGAGCCCGAGTCCGAGTTCGCGCGCGCCATGCAGGGATCGACCTTCGAGTCCATGATGAAGCTGGACACGGTCACCTACCTGCCCGACGACATCCTGGTCAAGGTGGACCGCGCGGCCATGGCGGTCAGTCTGGAAACCCGCGTGCCGCTGATCGATCACCGCGTCTACGAATTCGCCTGGAGCCTGCCGCACCAGTACAAGGTGCGCGGCGGCACCGGCAAGTGGCTGCTGCGCCAGGTGCTGCACCGCCATGTCCCTCAAGCGCTGGTGGACCGTCCCAAGCGCGGTTTCGCCGTGCCGCTGGCCGCCTGGTTGCGCGGACCGCTGCGCGACTGGGCCGAGGCGCTGCTGGATCCGGCGCGGCTGCGCCAGGAAGGCTGGTTCGAGCCCGAACCGATTCTGCGCAAGTGGCGCGAGCATGTGTCCGGCCACCGCAACTGGGACAGCCATCTGTGGGGCGTGCTGATGATGCAGGCCTGGCTCGACCGCTATCGCGGCGCCGCGCGAGGGGCATGAGGCCCATGAAGATACTGATGCTGGTCAGCTCCATGCACGCGGGTGGCGCCGAGCGCGTCGCCGCGACGCTGGTCAATGCCTGGGCCGAGCGTGGCGACGAGGTCACGCTCACGCCCACGTACTCGTCCAAGGGCAGTTGCTTCTATCCGCTGTCGGACAAGGTGCGGCTGGCCTGGCTGGCCGACCTGGCGGGCACGCGCGCGTCGGGCGCGGTCGCCGCGTTCAAGCGCCTGCTGACGCTGCGCCGGCATGTGCGTGATACCCGGCCCGATGTGGTCGTGTCCTTCCTGACCAATGTCAACGTCGCCGCCATCCTGGCGACGCGCGGGCTGCGCGCGCCGCTGATCGTCTGCGAGCGCACCAATCCCACCGTTGACACCACCACCGGGCAGGTATGGCGCCGCTTGCGGCGCCTGTTGTACCCGCGCGCCGATATGGTGACCGTGCAGGCAGAGGCCACCGCCGGACCGTTCGCCAGGCAGGTGCCAGGCATCAAGCGGCTGGCGGTGATTCCCAATCCCTTGCCTGCGCCCCTGCTCGACGCGCCGCTGGTCGCGCAGCGCGACGACGGTCCGCGCGAGCTGTTGGCGATGGGGCGGCTGGTGCCGGACAAGCAGTTCGATCTGCTGATCGACGTCTATGCCGAACTGGCGCCGCGCTTTCCCGATTGGAACCTGCGCATCTGGGGCGAAGGGCCGCAACGCGCCGCGCTGGAAAGCCAGGTCGCGCGCCTGGGGCTGCAAGAGCGGATCAGCCTGCCGGGACGCACGGAGACGCCCTGGGAGGCCCTGGCGCAGGGGCAGGCCTTCGTGCTCAGCTCGGCGGTGGAGGGATTTCCGAACGTGCTGCTCGAAGCGATGGCGCTGGGCCTGCCCAGCGTGGCGTTCGACTGCCCCAGCGGTCCGCGCGAAATGACGCGTGATGGCCAGGATGCGCTGCTGGTGCCGGCAGGCGAGCGCGGCGCCTTGCGCGACGCGCTGCGGCGCCTGCTGGAAGACCAGGCGCTGCGCACGCAGCTGGGCGCGCGTGGCGCGCAGGCCGTGCGCCAGCGCTATGCCCTGGCCAGCGTGCTGTCCGAATGGGATGCGCTGTTCGACGCGGTGCGGGGAGCGCGGCCATGAGCGCCCGGCCGCTGCGTGTGTTGCACGTGATCACGGGCCTGGGGCAGGGCGGCGCCGAGTCGGTGCTGTTCCGTCTGGCCACCCATGCCGACGAGCCGGTGGAGCATGTGGTCGTCTCCCTGACCGATGAGGGCATCTACGGCGAGCGCCTGCGCGCCGCCGGCATCGAGGTCCATGCGCTGGGCATGCCGCGCGGCCGCGTCAGCCTGGGCGGGTTCCTGGCCCTGCGGCGCCTGATCGCCGGCAAGCGGCCCGACGCGGTGCAGACCTGGATGTATCACGCCGACCTGATCGGCGGCCTGGCCGCGCGTCTGGCCGGCGTGCGCGCGATCGCCTGGGGCATACGCAATTCCGGCGCGCATCTGGAACGCAGCAGCCGGTCGGCGCGGATGGTGCTGCGCGCCTGCGCCTTCCTGTCGCGCCGGGTGCCGCGCGCCATCGTGTGCGCGGCGCAGGATGCGGCCGAGCGCCATGCCGCGAAGGGCTATCGGCGCGATCGCATGACGGTGATCTCCAACGGTTATGACCTGTCGCGCTACGCGCCCGACGCGCAGGCCGGAGCGCGTATGCGGCAGCACTGGAATGTGCCGGCGGACGCGCCGCTGATCGGCTGCGTGGCGCGCTGGGATCCGCTCAAGGACCACGCCAACCTGCTGCGCGCGGTGGCCGCGCTGGTGCGCGACGGCCGCGATGCGGGCCTGCGCTGCGTGCTGGTGGGGCGCGGCATGACCGGCGAGAACGCCGAGCTGGCCGCTTTGATCGAACGGCTGGGCCTGGCCGAGCGTATCGTGCTGGCCGGCCCCAGCGACGATGTGCCGGCGGTGATGAACGGCCTGGACGTGCACGTGCTGTCCAGTTGCGCGGAAGGCTTTCCCAACGTGGTGGCCGAAGCCATGGCCTGCTCCGCCTATTGCGTGGTGACGGACGTGGGCGACGCCGCCTTCATCGTCGGCGAGACGGGCATCGTGGTGCCGCCCGAGCAGCCCGAGGCCCTGGCGCGCGGCATCGAGGCCGGGCTGGGCGAGGTGGCCGCGCGCGGCGGCCGTCGGGCCGGCGAGGCGGGGCGCGCGCGGGTGCTGGCCAATTTCAGCCTCGCGCGCATGGTCGAGCAATACATCGCGGTGTGGCGCCGCATTTCTGGAGATCAGGCATGAGCGCCGGACGTCGCTTGCTGTTCGTGGTCAACAATCCGGCGTTCTTCATGTCGCATCGCCTGCCCGTGGCCCTGGCCGCGCAGCGCGCCGGCTATGACGTGCACGTGGCCACCATGGACGGGCCGGCCGTGGCCGATATCCAGGCCCTGGGCATGACGCACCACGCCATTCCCATGACGCGCAGCGGCAAGCATCCGTTGCAGGAGCTGGGCACCCTGCTGGCGCTGATCCGTCTGTTCCGCCGCCTGCGGCCGCAGGTGGTGCATCTGGTGACGATCAAGCCGGTGCTGTATGGCGGCATCGCCGCGCGCATCGCCCGGGTGCCGGGCATGGTCGCGGCGATTTCCGGCCTGGGGTTCGTGTTCCTGTCGAACTCGTTGAAGATGCGGCTCGTGCGCGCCGTGGTGGCGCGCCTGTACCGGATCGCGCTGGGGCATGGCAACAGCCGGGTGATTTTCCAGAACGCGAGCGACCGGGATCTGTTGAAGTCCCTGGGAGCCGTGCGCGACGAACAGGTCGTGATGATCCGCGGGGCCGGGGTCGATCTGGCTGAGTACCGGGCATCGCCCGAGCCCCCCGAGCCGCCGGTCGTCGTCACCATGGTGGCGCGCCTGCTGCGCGACAAGGGCGTGAATGAATTCGTGGAAGCGGCGCGGCTGCTGCGCGCGCGCGGCGTGCCTGTGTCCATGCGCCTGGTGGGCGGCGTGGACGCGGGCAATCCCGCCTCGGCGACCCCGCAGGATGTCGAGGCGTGGCAGACGGAGGGCTGTGTCCAGGCCCTGGGCGAACGCAGCGACGTGCCGGCGCTTTACGCCGCCTCGCATGTCGCGGTGCTGCCGTCCTATCGCGAGGGGCTGCCGAAGTCGCTGATCGAGGCGGCGGCCTGCGGACGGGCCGTGGTCACGACCGACGTGCCTGGCTGCCGCGATGCGATCGAACCGGGCAAGACTGGTCTGCTTGTGCCGGTGCGCGACGCCGGCGCGCTGGCGGACGCAATCGCCAGGCTGGCGGCCGATCCGGCGCTGCGCCACGCGATGGGCGCGGCGGGACGCGCCCTGGCCGAGCGCGAATTCAATATCGAGCGCGTGGCGCGCATACACGTCGATCTATACGACGCATTGAGCGCTTGATGAAGGGCCGGGCACGTTGCGCGCCCGGCTATGTGCAGCGGCGGGTCAGGAGTGCCGCGCGATCGCGTCGATCCAGTAGCGGGTGGAGGGGTCCTGCTGCTCGGCCTGGGGCGACGGCGCGTCCAGTTCGCGGATGATGCCGCGAGCCAGCGCCTTGCCGAATTCCACGCCCCATTGGTCGAAGGGATTGATGCCCCAGATCACGCCCTGCGAGAACACCTTGTGCTCGTAGAGCGCCAGCAGCGCCCCCAGCGTATAGGCTTCCAGGCGCGGCAACACGATCAGCGAGGAAGGCCGGCCGCCGGGATGCACCAGGTGCATCGCCAGGATGCGGGCGCGGCCGGGGTCGCTTTCCTTGGTCGAGGTCTCGGCCAGCGCTTCCTCGAAGGTCTTGCCGCGCAGCAGCGCCGAACGCTGCGCCAGGCAGTTGGCGATCAGCAGTTCGTGATTGCGCGCATAGGCGTGATCTGGCTGCTCGCACAGGATGAAATCCACCGGCGCGCCGGCGGCGTCCTGGTGCAGCCATTGGAAGAATGTATGCTGGCAGTCCGTGCCCGGCATGCCCCAGACAGCAGGCCCGGTCGGCATGCCGACGGGACTGCCGTCGGCCGTGGCGACCTTGCCCAGCGATTCCATTTCCAGCTGCTGCGCCCAGGGCACCAGATGGTGCAGGCGCGAGTCGTAGGGCGAGATGACCAGCGAGTCATAACCCAGCACGTTGCGGTTCACCACGCCGGCGAGCGCCAGCTGCAGTGGCGCGTTCTCGGTGGCGGGCGCGTTGCGGAAATGTTCGTCCATGGCCGCCGCGCCTGCCAGCAGCTGGTCGAAGGTGTCATTGCCCAGCGCCAGCGCCACGGGCAGGCCGATGGCCGACCACAGTGAATAGCGGCCGCCCACCCAGTCCCAGATCTGGAAGATATGGTCGGGAGAAATGCCCAGGTTCAACGCCGCCTCGACGTTGGCGGTGATGGCCACGACCTGCTTGATCGGGTCGGCCACGCCCGCGTCCCGCAGCCAGTTCATGGCGACTTCGGCATTCGCCAGCGGTTCGGTGGTGGTGAAGGACTTGGAGGCGACGATCACCAGCGTGTCGTGCGGATCCAGCCGGCTCATGGCGTCGGCGACGGAGTGTGAGTCCACGTTCGAGGCGAAGCGCACCTCGCGCCGAGCGCCTCCGTGACGCAGCGCGCGTGTGATCAGCCTTGGGCCCCAATCGCTGCCGCCGATGCCCAGGTGCAGCACGCTGGAATAGCGGCCAGCGGCGTCGGCGTCGCGCACGAACTGGCGCACGCGATCTCGTTCGGACTGCACGGCGTGCGCGACCATCGCGGGCGGAACGCCGGCGCGCAGCGCTGTGTGCCAGGCGGGGCGTCGTTCTGTCCAGTTGGCGTTGCCCCCGTCGAACAGCCGCGCGCGCGCCTCCTCGAAGTCCTGCTGCCGCAGCAGGGCGTCGGCCGCTTGCGCCAGTTCGGATGATTGGGCCTGGGCGCTGAGGTCCAGTCGCAATCCGGGAGCATCGATGACTCGCAGTCGCTCTCCGCTGCGCGAGGCGCTGCGGGCGGCTGCGGCGAAGGTCTTCCAGGCGGGGCTGTCGGGCAGTGACATGGGGCTGATTCTAGAATGGCAGGACGGCTTCTGGCGCCAGTTTGGCCAGTTCGCGTCGGAAATCGGCTTGGATGCGGGCCAGCGCCTCGGCGCTCTGCGCCTCGAAACGCAGCACCACCACTGGCGTGGTATTCGACGGGCGCGCCAGCCCGAAACCGTCCGGATACTCGGCGCGCACGCCGTCGATGGTGACGACCCGGCTTGCGCCAGGGAACTGGCCGTGGTCCTGCAGTGCGCACACCAGCGTGAACGGCTGGCCTTCCTCCATCTCCAGCTTCAGTTCCGGGGTGGACACATCTTGCGGCAGGGCTTCGAGCGGCGCGCAGGCGTCGGCGTGGCGCGACACGATTTCCAGCAGGCGCGCGCCGGTGTACAGGCCGTCGTCGAAGCCGTACCAGCGTTCCTTGAAGAAGATGTGGCCGCTCATCTCGCCGGCCAGCGGCGCGCCGGTTTCCGCGAGCTTGGCCTTGACCAGGGAATGGCCGGTCTTCCACATCATCGGCTGGCCGCCGGCGGCCTGTACCGACAGGCCCACATGCCGGCTGCATTTCACGTCGTAGATGATGGTGGCGCCGGGATTGCGGTCCAGCACGTCGCGCGCGAACAGCACCAGCTGGCGGTCGGGCCAGATGATCTGGCCGGACTTCGTGACCACGCCCAGC
Source organism: Achromobacter sp. 413638 (assembly GCF_043119405.1). Lineage (NCBI taxonomy): Bacteria > Pseudomonadati > Pseudomonadota > Betaproteobacteria > Burkholderiales > Alcaligenaceae > Achromobacter > Achromobacter sp. 413638. The sequence goes on along the minus strand of NZ_JBICCO010000018.1, from coordinate 70,031 downwards.
CGGTCGCCGTCGCCGTCGAAGGCCAGGCCCAGTTCACAGTCGGTATTGGCCACGCAGTCGATCAGGTCGCGCAGGTTCTTGGGTTCGGCAGGATCGGGATGGTGATTGGGAAAGGTGCCGTCCACCTCGCAGAACAGCTCGGTCACTTCGCAGCCGAGTGCGCGGAACAGCTGCGGCGCCACGGCGCCAGCCACGCCATTGCCGCAGTCGATGGCGATCTTCATGGGGCGGGCGAGTTTCACGCCGCTGGCCACGCGCGCGACATAGGCCTGCACCAGGTCCAGTTGCCGGCGCGTGCCGGGATGCGCGGCGACGGGCGCCGCGCCGCCGTTCATGACGCGCGCTAGTTCCTGCACGTCCTCGCCATACAGGGCGCGGCCGCCCATCATCATCTTGAAGCCGTTGTACTTGGGCGGGTTGTGGCTGCCGGTGATAGCCACGCCCGAACCGGTCTGCATGGTGTGCGCGGCGAAATACACCAGCGGCGTGGGCACCTGGCCGATATCGAGCGTATCGATGCCTTGTTCCAGCATGCCTTCCTGCAGCGCCGTCGACAGCATTTCGCTGCTGAGCCGGCCGTCGCGACCCACGACCAACGTCTGGATGCCGGCCTCGCGGGCGCGTACCGCCAGCGCCGCGCCCAGCGCGCGGGCGAAGCCAGCGTCGATCAGGTCGGGCACGGTGCCGCGGATGTCGTAGGCCTTGAATACCGAAGCGGGGAATGGCGTGGTGGCGCCCATGCGGAATCCTTTGGCGGCGGGAAGGCCTAGGGGAAATCCCTGGCTTCGATGCCGCAAAATCAATATGGTGTGTAAAAAAGGGATTATCGCGCAATTCTGGGGGGCGGCATGCCCGCTGCGTTCACAGCAGGCCGGGGCCTGGAGATCGACGCAAGAGTGTTGGATTCAGTCCTTTTTCCTCCTTCGGCCGACAGCGCCGTCGGACTGCGCCGCGGGCGCCGCCGCCGATGCCCGTCATCCGAAGGTGATACGCTTGCCATGCAAGCAGAAAGACCGGGAGGGGCCTATGGCTGCAAAAGTTTCCACAGTCATATCTTCGGGCGGCGCCAGGAACCGGCGCGGACCGCCCACGGACCACGCCGGACCCGCGGCCGGACGCGAGCGCAGGCTGGACATCCATGTCGTGGTGCCGCCGGGCGGCGACCCCCTGACGGGCCGTGCCTGGGAGCGCAGCGTCTGGCGCGAGGCGCGCGTGTTGATCGCCGAATGTCCGGCGCCGCACCTGCCCGCGTCGATGGAAAGCGCGCTGCGGGCGGTGGCCGCCAGTGTGGCGCGCGACCGTGGCTGGCAGGGCATGGGCACCGTGGCGTTTTCGCTGGATGACCGCAGCGGCGTGTTCCGGGTGCTGTGCGCCCAGGCCACGCCCCTGTCGGGCGCGGCGGTGGCCGATTGCGAACCTGTCGCCGCGCATGCGCTCGAACTGCGCATCGACGGTGGCGGGGACCGCCATGCGCCGTGCACACGCCTGCTGGTGTGTGGGGTGACGCGCGGAGACGCCCTGCGGCGCGCCTATCGGGCCTTGTCGGAAATGCCCGGCCCGGTCGCGGTGGACAGGGGGTTCCTGATGAATCTCATCGCTTCGCGGGCTTTCTGCTCGGGTCTGACCGGCACGCGGCTGGATCAGGCGGTAGGCTAGACGTCGGGCGCGCCCCTACAATATCCGCATGTCTTCCGAACCGCGTCTGGACCCGTGCCAGGCGCTCGACCTTGCGCGGCGCCCCATGACCCTGCTCAGCGAACTGCAGTCCCTGCTTGGACCCTCCCACGTGCTGACCGGCGCCGATGCCGACGGCTATGTGCAGGACTGGCGCCGCCGCTATCGCGGCGCGGCGCTGGCGGCGGTACGCCCCGGCAGCACGGATGAAGTGGCTGGCGTGGTCCGGCTGTGCCTGCGTCACGGCGTTCCGGTGGTGCCCCAGGGCGGCAACACCGGCCTGTGCGGTGGCGCCACGCCTGACGCATCGGGCTCGGCGGTCGTGCTGTCCACCGCCAGGCTGAACCGCGTGAGGGCGCTGGATACCGACAACGACACCATCACCGTCGAGGCCGGCTGCGTGCTGCAGGCCGTCCAGGAAGCGGCGGCGGAGGCGGGCAGGTTGTTTCCGCTCAGTCTCGCGGCCGAGGGCAGCTGCACCATCGGCGGCAACCTGGCCACGAACGCCGGCGGCACGCAAGTGCTGCGCTACGGCAATACGCGGGATCTCGCGCTGGGGCTGGAGGTCGTCACCGCCGACGGCGAGGTCTGGAACGGCCTGCGCGGCCTGCGCAAGGACAATACCGGCTACGACCTGCGCGATCTGTATATCGGCAGCGAAGGCACATTGGGCATCATCACCGCCGCAACGCTGAAGCTGTATCCGCGCCCGGAGGCATCCTGCACGGCGCTGCTCACGCTGAGCGGCATCGATGACGCGGTGGAACTGCTGTCGCGCGCCCGCGCCGGCTTCGGCGCGTCGCTGACCGGCTTCGAACTGATGAGCGGCGCCTGCCTGCAGGCCGTGGTGCGATTGTTTCCGCAGCAGCGCCTGCCTTTCGAAGGGGATTCCGCCGCCGCGCCCTGGTTCGCGCTGCTGGAGCTGTCCGATAGCGAAAGCGAGCAGCATGCACGCGAGCGTTTCGAGGCGGTGCTGGGAGCGGCCATCGAGGATGGACTGGTCAGCGACGCGGCCATCGCCGCCAACGTGGCCCAGAGCAAGGCGCTCTGGCATCTGCGCGAGAGCATCCCGCTGGCCGAGGCCGAGCTGGGCAAATCCGTCAAGCACGATGTCTCGATCCCGATTTCCGCCATCGCCGGCTTTGTGGACAAGACCAACGCGCTGCTGCAGGCGCGCTTTCCCGGCGTGAGGCACGTGATCTTCGGCCATCTGGGCGACGGCAATCTGCATTACAACGTGGCCAATGCGGCCGGGCAGACCGAGGCCGAGCTGCTGGCGCTGCAGGGCGAGATCTATGGCGTGGTGCATGACAGCGTCCACGCGCATGCGGGCTCCATCAGCGCCGAGCATGGGGTGGGACAGCTCAAGCGCGACGAACTGCCGCGCTACAAGAGCGCGATCGAACTTGGGCTGATGCGCCGCATCAAGCGCGCCCTGGATCCGCAAGGCCTGATGAACCCGGGTAAGGTCCTGCAGGACTAGGGCCGGGCGGTCGGGAAAATTCAAACTCCAAGGCCGGATGTTCCGGCGCAATTGACCAGGAGGACAGCATGGCGGCAGGTCCCGCAGCGGGGGCGAACCATCGGGTGCTGATCGTCGAGGACGACAGCATCATCGCAGGCAACCTGTACACCTTTCTGGAGGCGCGCGGCTTTCTGCCCGATGCCGCTTACAGCGGGCCGGCCGCGCTCAAGCGCCTGGGCGAGCAGCGTTTCGACGCGGTCATCCTGGATATCGGCCTGCCCGGCATGGACGGCAACGCGGTGCTGCACACCCTGCGGACCGAACTGCGCCAGGCCGTGCCGGTGCTGGTGCTGACGGCGCGCGACAGCCTGGAGGATAAGCTGGCCGGTTTTTCGCATGGCGCCGACGACTACCTGACCAAGCCCTTCGCGCTGCTCGAGGTCGAGGCGCGCCTGCTGGCGCTGATCCAGCGCGCCCGGGGCAACACCGTGAACACGCTGCGGGAGTTCGGGACCTTGCGGTACGACACGCGCAGCCGCGAGGTGTCCGTTGGCGGCGTGCCGGTGCACCTGACCCGCAAGGCGGCCGTCATCATGGAAGTGTTGTTGCGCGATCCGGGCCGGGTGGTCTCGCGCGAGGAACTGGAATCCGCGCTGTGGGGCGGCGAACCGCCGTCCTCGGATGCCCTGCGCAGCCAGGTGCATCTGCTGCGCCGCGCGCTGGCGGATGCGGGCTTCGACGGCATCCAGACCATGCACGGAACGGGCTGGCGCCTGGTTCTGCCGGGAGAAGACGCGTGAACGCCGCTGGCGGCGTAGGCCGGGCGCCGATCGCCGGGCAGCCGTTGCCGGAGGATCGGCGATGAGCAGGGGCGGCAGCGGCACGCTGACCCAGCGAGTGGTGTGGGCCTTGACCGGCACGGTCGCGCTGTTTGTGACGGCCCTGGCCTTGCTGGCCTACCTGACGTTCGACCAGATGGAAGACGATCTGGTCAACGACATTCTCAATACCGAGATGGACCGGCTGGTGCAGCATGCGCGCGTCAGCGACGAATTCCTGCCTCGGCGCGGACCGCGCGTGCTGGGCGGCTCCATGCGCGCCTGGCTTCAATCGGACGGCCAGCCGCCGGCCGGCATTCCCAAGGAACTCCTGGGCCTGGAAAATGGCATGCACCTGATCGAGCCAGGGCCCTATACCTGGCATGTGATGGTGGCAGACACCGGCGGCGGCAAGGTCTACCTGCTCTACGATGCGACCGAAAACGAGGAGCGGGTGCATGATTTCGGCCTGATCGTGCTGGGCGTGGGGGCGATCTGCGTGGTCGGCGCCTATGCGCTGTCAAGGCGGGTGGCCGCCGTCGCGGCCGGGCCGCTGCTCGACCTGACCGACCGGCTGTCGACCTGGGCGCCCGGATCTCCGGACCTGGCCGTGACGCGTGACGACGAGGCGGGCAGGCTGATCGAAGCGTTCAACCGCATGCAGAACCAAGTGGACAGGTCGATCGCGCGCGAGCGCGAGTTCGCCGGCAACCTGAGCCACGAGGTCCGCACGCCCCTGGCCGCCATTCGTTCCGACAGCGAGCTGATGCTGCTGACGCAGGTCCTGACGCCCGACCAGCGGCAGCGCCTGGCGCGCATCGTGGACAACGTCGACGACGTGGTCGTCTGTCTGGAAAGCGCCCGCGCCATGGCGCGCGATCAGCTTCGACCGCCCGAACCCGTGGATCTGGCGCAGTGCATGGCCGATGCCTGGCGCGGCCATGAGGCGCAGGCCGACCTGGCGGACCTGTGGCTGGACAACCGGATCCCCGAAGGCCATGTATTGATCCTGGATCGCTATGCCTTGCTGACCGTGCTGCGCAATCTGGTGCGCAATGCCATCGAGCATGCCGCGCCGGCCACGCTGATGGCCAGTCTGACCGAGGATGGCGCGCTGGCGCTGCGCGACGACGGCAAGGGCATAGACGAGGCCGACCTGCCTTTCCTCTTCCGCCGCTATTTCAGTGGTCGGCTGCGGGACGCCGGCGGCCTGGGACGGGACGAAACCGCCCATGGACTGGGCCTGGCGATCGCCAAGCGTGTCTGCGACATGCAGGGCTGGACGCTGACGGTGGAGTCGTCCAGGACGGGGCCGGCTCGTGGCACCTGCTTCTTGCTCCGCTTCAAGGACGAATCGGCACGGGTGTGACGCGGATTTCACGTTTCTTCGACTGTGGCCTGTCTACACTGCGCCGTTGAGTCCATCTTGCGCCTTGCCGCAATTCTGTCATGTCCACTCTTCCCACGCCCGAGCCGCGCGGGCCGTCCAGGACGGCCTATCTGCTGACGCATGTGCTGGGCGTGCCGGCGCTGCTGGCCTGCCTGGCGTGGTGGATCAATGCGTCCGGGCTGGACATGACGATCGCCCGTACCCTGTTCGACCCGGCGATCGACGATTTCCCCCTGCATACCTCGCGCTGGCTGGAGCTGATCGGCCACCGCATGGTGCTGGCCCTGCCCATCGGCGTGGGCCTGGGCGCGGTGGGCGTGGCGCTGGTCGCCTCCAGGGTGCCGGCCTGGAAGCCGGCGCGCGGGGTCGCCCTGGCCGTGGCGGCGACCTGCCTGCTGGGCCAGCTGGCGGTGAGCCAGCTCAAGCACTACACGACACTGCCGCGCCCCTACGACCTGGAGACGCTGGGCGGCTATACGCCGTATCCGCTGCATTGGTGGACCTGGGTGCGAGCCCGGGCGGGCGGTGCATTGCCCAGCGGGCACGCCGGCGCGGGCTATGCCATGCTGAGCCTGTATTTCGCCGGCTGGGCGATGGGGCGGCCGGCCTGGCGTTGGGGCGGGCTGGCCCTGGGGTTGGGCGCGGGCCTGGGGTTTTCCGCAGTCCGCGTACTGCAAGGCGCGCACTTCCTGAGCCAGACCGTGTGGTCGGCGGCCCTGCTGTGGTTCCTGGGGGCGGTGGTGTTCTATCCGCTGATCGCCGGGCGCGGCCGTCTGGTGGGGGCCTCGGGGCAGGGCCGGCGGTATGCCGGCATGGTGGCCGACCGGCGCGAAAAAGCGGGCACCTAGGCGGTCGGCCTGATCGTCATCGCATGATTTCCGGCACCGTATAATCGCCGGGACTTCTCATCGCGAGCCACCGCAGGCAGACTCCTCCGGATGAATGCACCCGCCGATATCCCCGCCCCGCTGCCGCGTCGGCCACGCAATCTGGCCCAGGGCCTGGTCGAGATCTTTTCCGAACGCATTCGCGGCGGCCAGATCCGGCCTGGCGAGAAACTGCCCACCGAATCCGAGCTGATGCGGCAATTCGGCGTCAGCCGCACGGTGGTGCGTGAAGCGCTGTCGCGCTTGCAGGCCTCGGGCCTGGTCGAAACCCATCACGGCGTGGGCACCTATGCGCTGGAGCCGAGCGGCGGCGATGATTTCCGCATCGATCCGGCCGACATCGCCACGTCGCGCGATGTGATGGTGCTGCTGGAACTGCGCATCTGCCTGGAAAGCGAGGCCGCCGGCCTGGCCGCGGCGCGGCGCAGCCCGGCGCAGCTCGACGCCATGCGGCAGGCGCTGGATGCCTTCCAGCAGGCGCTGGACGGCGACGGCGACACCATCACGCCCGATTTTCAGTTTCACTTGCTGATCGCCCAGGCCACCGAGAATCGCTATTTCGCCGATCTCATGTCTCACCTGGGCTCGGCCATCATTCCGCGCACCCGCATCAATTCCGCCCGTTTCGCCCAGGAAGGTCGGGCCGTCTACCTGGCGCGCGTGCAGCGGGAACACGAGGATATCTACGGCGCGATCCTGCGCCAGGACGCCGAAGCCGCCCGGGCCGCCATGCGCACGCACCTCGGCAACAGCCGCGAGCGCCTGCGCCGCGCGCAATAGAACGTCGAAAGAGCGCCATCCCGATCTTGCGGTGGGTCATTAGAGCCAATACGATGTCGTACAACTCAGGGGCCACGGCCAGGGCTGTGAGGCCCGTGGCGACGCTCGCCAACGGCTGAAGCCGGATTGCGTTACGCTTGGCCCGTTTTCATTTCCCTACGGCGGGACGGCATGGCTTTGCCTATCAGATACAGCGGCGCGGACGGTTCCGCTCGGACCTCGATCGCGACCCGGAGGGCCGCCTGATGCGCCGCCTGACCCTGAGATTCATCCTGGCGGTGCTGGCGTTGCTGACGCTCAGCCGCCTGGGCCTGGCTTTCTGGCAATGGGACCGCGTGCAGGCCGCCGGCGGCCTGGCCCCGCTGCTGGTTGGCGGGCTGCGCATCGATGTGTGCCTGCTGTCCATGGTGATCGCGCTGCCCGCGGTGTTCTCGCCGTGGTTCGGCCACCGCGCCTGGGCCGCGCGCGCGACCGCCTGGTGGTTCCGCGTCTGGTGGATGCTGTACGTGTTGCTGGAAGTTTCCACGCCGCAGTTCATCGCCGAATACGACACGCGCCCGAACCGCCTGTACTTCATCTATCTGCTGAACCCGAAGGAAGTCGGGGCCATGCTGTGGCAGGGCTACAAGGGCGTGCTGCTGGCCGCGCTGGTCGTGTTGCTGGTGGCGGCCTGGCTGTCGGTCAGGCTGTTCCCGACGCGGGTGCGCGATCCATTCATGTCCTGGTGGAAGCGGCCGCTGGCCTCGCTGCTGATCCTGGCGCTGGTGGTGCTGGGCGCGCGCGGCACGCTGGAGCATCGCCCCATCAACCCGGCCAAGGTGGCCTACAGCTCGGATTCGTTGATGAACGCGCTGGCGCTCAATTCGCTGTACAGCGTGTTCGACGCCGCGTACCGCATGCGCGACGAGCGTTCGTCGGCGGCCATGTACCCGAAGATGGCGGTGGACGAGATGAACGCCATCGTGCGAGCCAAGGCCGGCATGGAAGGCCCGCCGCTGGATCCGCGCTATCCCAGCCTGCACGAGCAGAAGGCCAGCGTGCGCCGCGACAAGCCGCTCAATCTGGTCATCATCCTGCAGGAAAGCCTGGGCGCGCAGTATGTCGGCAGCCTGGGCGGGCGCGACCTCACGCCCAACATCGACCGGCTGGGCAAGGAAGGCTGGATGTTCCACCGGGCCTATGCCACCGGCACGCGCTCGGTGCGCGGCATCGAGGCCGTGACCGCGGGCTTCCTGCCCAGCGTGGCCGACGCGGTGGTGAAGCTGCCGCGCTCGCAGACCGGCTTCTTCACGCTGGCGCAGGTGCTGGGCAAGCATGGCTACCAGTCGCGCTTCGTGTATGGCGGCGAGGCGCACTTCGACAATATGCGCGCCTTCTTCCTGGGCAATGGTTTCAACGAGGTGGTGGACCGTCCCAAGTTCGTGAATCCGGTGTTCGAGGGATCCTGGGGCGCGTCCGACGAGGACATGTTCAATCAGGTCGATCGGCTGCTGCGCGCGGACGGCGACAAGCCGGTGTTCACGCTGGCCTTCTCGGTCAGCAACCATTCGCCGTGGGAATACCCCGCCGGTCGCATCCAGCCGGTGGGCGATCCCGCCAGCGTGGACAACACCGTGCGCTACGCCGACTGGGCGCTGGGGCAGTTCTTCGACAAGGCGCGCCAGGCGCCGTACTGGAACAACACCGTGTTCCTGGTGATCGCCGACCATGATTCGCGCGTCTACGGCTCCATTCCCGTGCCGGTGAGGCATTTCCAGATTCCCGCGCTGATCCTGGGCGCTGGCATCGCGCCGCGCCAGGACGAGCGGCTGGTCAGCCAGATCGACATGGGTCCCACGCTGCTGTCGCTGATCGGGCTGGACAACGTCAATCCCATGCTGGGCGCCGACCTGACGCAGCGCGATCCGAACCGCGCGCTGATGCAGTACGCCGACAACTTCGGCTATCTGCAGGGTGACAAGCTGCTGGTGCTGGAGCCGGCCAAGGCGCCGCGCGAATTCAGGTATCGCGCCGCCCCGGTCGGACAGGACGAGACCTATGAACCGGTGGAGCCGGTGGACGAGGCCCTGTCCAAGGAGGCGCTGGCGCACGCGCTATGGGCCAACTGGGTCTACCGCGAGGAAAAATACCGTCTGCCTTGATTTCCCCCCGATGGCGCCTGAGACCGGCTTGATTCTGCGCAAGCCGGCCGCGGGCGCACCCTCGCACACTGGCGCTCATGACTTTTCCTGATCCTCTTCCCGATCCGGCGCCCGCCCGCGCCGCGGATGCGCCCGAAGCCTCCGAGGCATCCGCATCCCGGCCGGCCGCGCGGCGGCATCGCCCCTGGCCGGTGCCGCGCGGCCGCCTGGCATGGCTGACCGGCGCGATCAGCACGCTGTTGCTGGTCGCCAGCACGCTGTTCTGGTGCCTGCTGCTGTTTCCCCTGGCCCTGCTGAAGCTGCTGCTGCCTTTCGCGGCGGTCCGACGGCGCATCGATCCGCTGCTCAACGGCATCGCCACGGCCTGGGTCAGCTGCCACAGCTGCTGGTTCGAGCGCATCCAGCGCGAGCCCTGGGACGTGCAGGGCAATACCGGCCTGCGCTACGCGGACTGGTATCTGGTCAATTGCAATCACCAGTCCTGGGTGGACATCTTCGTGCTGCAAGCCACGTTGAACCGGCGCATTCCGCTGCTGAAGTTTTTTCTCAAGCAGCAGCTCATCTACGTGCCGGTGATAGGGCTGGCGTGGTGGGCGCTGGATTTCCCGTTCATGAAGCGCCACGGCAAGGCCGATCTGCGCCGCAATCCGGCCCTGGGACGGCAGGACCAGGAAGCCGCCCGGCGCGCGTGCGAGAAGTTCTCGCTGGTGCCGACCAGCGTGATGATCTTCGCCGAAGGCACCCGGTTTTCAGAGGCCAAGCGCGATGCCCAGGGAGCGCCGTACCGCCATCTGCTCAAGCCCAAGGCAGGCGGGATGGCGGTGGCGCTCAACGCCATGGGCGCGCGCTTCCGTTCGATGATCGACGTCACCATCGCCTATCCGTATGGAGCGCCCAGCTTCTGGGACCTGGCTTGTGGCCGCGCGGGCGCGGTGCGGGTGCGCATGCGCCAGCTGCCCGTGCCGCAGGCATTCTGCGAAGCCGACTATAGTCGCGACAAGGCCTTCCGCGCGGAATTCCACCACTGGCTGGGCCAGCAGTGGCAGGCCAAGGACGAGGAAATCGAGGCATTGACGGCGCGGGACGCCGTCACGCCTCGATCCTGATGGCCCGCGCCGCTTACGCGCGCGCCGGCAGCACCGTGCCCGCGCTCTCGCCGAAGCCGATGCGCGGATAGCCTGCCTTCACGCATTCGGCGCGCATGAGGATCTGGTCGCCGTCCTGCAGGAAGGTGCGCTTCTCGCCCCACGGCAGCTCGATCGGCGTCTTGCCGCCCTGGGTCAGCTCCAGCAGCGAGCCGGCCTCGGCGGGCAGCGGGCCGGACAGCGTGCCGGTGCCCAGCATGTCGCCCGGTTGCAGGTTGCAGCCGTTGACCGTGTGGTGCGTGATCAGCTGCGCCACGTTCCAGTAGGCGTCGCGGAAGTTGCTGGCCGACAGCGGCGCTGGCGCCTGCTTTTCGGCGCGCGACTTCTCGGTGGTCAGCAGCACCTGCATGCGCACGTCGAAGGCGCCCTTGGCGCGGTTCGCGTCCGAGGACAGGTAGGGCATGGGCTGCGGGTCGGACGCGGCGCGGTTCCACTGCGTGCGGAACGGCTCCAGCGCTTCCATGGTCACGATCCACGGCGAGATCGTCGAGGCGAAGTTCTTGGCCAGGAAGGGGCCCAGCGGCTGGTATTCCCAGGCCTGGATGTCGCGCGCCGACCAGTCGTTCAGGATGCACAGGCCGAACACATGCGATTCGGCGTCGGCCAGCGCGATGCGGTCGCCCTGGGCGTTGCCGGTACCGACGAAGATGCCCAGTTCCAGTTCATAGTCCAGGCGCGAGCAGGGGCCGAATTGCGGCGCCTCGCCTTCGTTCAGCGGGCGGGTCTGGCCGACCGGGCGCGCGAACTTCTGGTCCACGCCGATGCTGGAGGCGCGCCCGTGATAGCCGATGGGCACCCACTTGTAGTTCGGCAACAGGGGATTGTCGGGACGGAACTGCTTGCCCACGGCGGTGGCGTGGTGCAGCGAGATATAGAAGTCGGTGTAGTCGCCGATGCGGGCGGGCGTGGCGTACTCGGCGTCGGCCTGGGCCACCAGCAGCGGCTCGATGGTCGCGCGCAGCGCGGCGCCTTCGCGCAGGACGCGCGACAGCGCCAGGCGCAGCGCGCTCCAGTGCGGCTGGCCCAGCGCCATCAGCGCGTTCAGGCTGTCGCCCGTGCAGGCGGCCAGCGCTTCGGCGGCCTTGTCCTCGAAGGGTTTTTGGGCGGCCAGCGCGGCCAGGTCCAGGATCTGGTCGCCGATCGCGACGCCGGGGCGGAAGGCTTCCTGCGAGCCCTTGCGGCGGAACGACGCGTAGGGCAGGTTCTGCACCGGGAAATCCGTGGTCGCGCTGTTGGCGCTGGCGATCCAGCTCTTCAGGGACGGGTCGTGGGTTTCGTTGATCGTCGTGCTCATGGTCGGGATGTCTCTTGCGATGTGGTTATGGGTGGGGCCGGGCGGCGGAAAATCCAAAAGCCAAACGGCGATGAGCTTGCGCTCATCGCCGCGGGCGCGCGAGGCGGTGCCTGCGCGTTACGCCTTGCTCGAATCGAAGTGCTTCTTGATGTCCTGCCAGCAGCGGTAGTAGTCGCCCTGCAATTCTACCGAGGCCAGGGCCTGGGCGGTCGGGCGGATCACGCGGCGCGTCTCGAACATGAAGGCCATGGTGTCGCGGATGTAATGCGCGGCGCTGGTGTCGGCGTGCGAGGCTTTTTCAAAGGTTTCGGCGTCCGGGCCGTGGCCGCTCATGCAGTTGTGCAGGCTGGCGCCGCCGGGCGCGAAGCCGTCGGCCTTGGCATCGTACACGCCCTGGATCAGGCCCATGAATTCGCTGGCGATATTGCGGTGGAACCAGGGCGGACGGAAGGTGTTTTCCATCGCCAGGATGCGCGGCGGGAAGATGGCGAAGTCCATGTTGGCCGTGCCCGGGGTGTCGGACGGGGCGGTCAGCACCGTGAAGATCGACGGATCGGGATGGTCGTAGCTGATCGAGCCGATGGTGTTGAAGTTGCGCAGGTCGTACTTGTAGGGCGCGTGCGTGCCGTGCCAGGCCACCACGTCCAGCGGCGAATGGCCGATGGACGCGCGCCAGAAGCCGCCGGTGAACTTGGCGATCAGCTCGAAGTCGCCTTCCACGTCTTCATACCAGGCCACGGGCGTTTTGAAGTCGCGCGAGTTGGCCAGGCAGTTCGAGCCGATCGGGCCCAGTTCCGGCAGGCGCAGCGCCGCGCCGAAGTTCTCCAGCATGTAGCCGCGCGCAGTGTCGTCGAGCAGCTCGACGCGGAAGCGCACGCCGCGCGGGATGACCGCGATCTCCAGCGGTTCCAGGTCGATCAGGCCCAGCTCGGTGGCAAGGCGCAGGCGGCCTTGTTGCGGCACCAGCATCAGCTCGCCGTCGGCGTTGTAGAAATAGCGGCCCTTCATGCTTCGGTTGGCCGCGTACAGGTGGATGCCCACGCCGCCTTGCTCGTCGGGGCCGCCGTTGCCGCCGAAGGTCTTCACGCCGTCGAGGAAGTCGGTGGGCGCGGTCGGGATCGGCAGCGGGCTCCAGCGCAGCTGGTTGGGCGTGACGGGGCCTTCGCCGAAGGTGCTCAGCCAGCCTGCGGCGCCATCATGGCGCTCAAACGGCTTGTGCTGCGCGCCGGGGCGGATCCGGTACAGCCAGGAACGGCGGTTCTCGGCGCGCGGCGCGGTGAAGGCGGTGCCGGACAGCTGTTCGGCGTACAGGCCGTAGGGGCACTGCTGCGGCGAGTTGCGGCCTTGCGGCAGGGCGCCGGGCAGCGCCTCGGTGGCGCAGTCGTTGCCAAAGCCGGTCTGGTATTGCAGTTCCATGGAATCCTCCTGGTGGCGGCGCGCGGTGCATGGCCGCGCGGTCCGGACTATCGTGATCGATACGCCATTTTCGGAAAAATCTCCCCATTGGGCTACGGGAATGTAAAAATAGGGACTATAAATTTTGTGAATAGTAGGGGGCATGATGGCCGGCTTGCGCGACGTGGACCTGAATCTGCTGCTGCTGTTCCAGCATCTGCTGGAGGACCGCAACATCTCTTCCGTCGCGCGCCGGCTGGACCTGTCCCAGCCCGCCGTCAGCAATGCCTTGCGCCGCCTGCGGCAGGCGTTCGGCGACGAGCTGTTCGTGCGCACCGCCCAGGGCATGCAGCCCACGCCGCGCGCGCAGCGCCTGGCAGGGCCGGTGAGCGAGGCGCTGGCGCTGCTGGCCGGGGCCTTGCAGGATCAGGACGCCTTCGATCCGGCCGCCAGCATGCGGCGCTTCCGCGTGGCCATGACGGACGTGGGCGAGATCCATTTCATGCCTCGCCTGATCGAGGTCTGCGCCCAGGTCGCGCCGCAGGCGCGCATCGATTCGGTGCGCATGCAGGGCGCGGAGCTGGCGCGGGAGATGGAGGCCGGGCGCGTGGACCTGGCCATCGGCGCGTTCGACGACATGGGGGCGGGCGTGATGCAGCGCATGCTGTTCCGGCAGGGCTATGCCACGCTGTTCCGCCAGGCCCATCCCACGGCGCACGCCGGCATGGGCCTGAAGGCGTTCCGCGCCGAGCGCCACCTGATCGTGTCGCGCGCCGCGCCCTATGGGCAGGTGAACCAGTCAATGGAGCGCGCCGGCCTGGACATGGCCGAGCATTTCAGCGTGCCGCATTTTTCGGCGGTGCCGTACATCGTCAGCACGACGAACCTGCTGGCCACCGTGCCCGAAAAACTGGCCGCCAGCGCGGCGCCGCCCTTCGGCCTGCGCTTCCTGACGCCGCCGTTGAAGGTGCCTGCCTTGCAGACCAATATGTACTGGCAGCGCCGCTATGACCGCGATGGCGGCAATCTCTGGCTGCGCGGCTTGATCGTGGATGCGTTCGCGGTGGGACGGTAGTCCGCGCGCGAAATGGAACGGGACCGTCGCCGCGTGGCGCGGCAACGGTCCCGGGGGTGCTCAGGCGGGCATGACGGAGGCGCGCGCCTGCCGCAGCGCCTCGCGCAGCACGTCCATGTCGCCCAGGTGGTTGGCCAGCAGCAGGATCAGCGCCGCGTTCAGTTCCTGGCTTTGCTCCAGGCTCAGGTCGCGGTGCGTGTCGATCAGCGCCTCGTAGAAATCATCGGGCGAGGCCAGGTTGGTGTCGGTAATCAGCATGTGCATTGCTCCGGTGGCTCAGACGCGGCCGATGGCGCGATTCAGCGCGGTCGCGACGGCGGCGCCGTCGAAGGCGCGCCAGCGCGCCGCGATGTGCTGGTCGGGACGGATCAGGTAGGCGGTGCCGGGGCGCGCGTCATAGCGGGCTGCCAGCAGGCCGTCGGCGTCGCTCACCACCGTGATGTCGGCCGGCGCGCCGGCGGCGTCGCAGTCCGGGCCGGCGACCAGCACGGTCTTGACCGGCACCGGCGCCAGGCGCAGCGCGGCCAGCGCGCGCAGCGTGGCGGCGTCGGGCAATTGATCCGGGCAGAACAGCGCCAGCACGAAATCGCCGTCCAGCTGCGACAGCCACCAGCCCGGCTCGCCGCCGGCGCGCACCGGCGCGTCCAGCGCCACGGCGCCGGGCCGCATGCGGCCGGAGAAGGCCGCCGTGTCCGGCGTGTTCAGCGGCGAATCGGCGTAGGTCGCGGGCAGCGACAGGCGGCCGCTGTTGACCAGCGAGCGCGCGAAGGGATGGGTCTTGGCCAGGTTCAGCACCGCGTTGCGGAAGCTGCGGCTGATCTCGCTCTTGGGCGTGATGAAATCGGTGGCTCGGGACGAGTTCAGGATGTTCTCGTCGGCGGCGTGCTCGCGCTCGGCGCTGTAGGTGTCGATCAGCGTTTCGGGCGCCAGGCCGTCGGTCACCAGCTTGAGTTTCCAGGCCAGGTTCTCGGCGTCCTGCACGCCGCTGTTGGCGCCGCGCGCGCCGAAGGGCGAGACGCGGTGCGCCGAGTCGCCGGCGAAGACCACGCGACCATGGCGGAACGCGTCCATGCGCTCGCAGGCGAAGGTGTAGACGCTCACCCATTCCAGGTCGAACTGGGTGTCGGGCCCGAGCAGGGCGCGGATGCGCGGCAGCACGTTCTCGGGCTTGACCGCCTCGACAGGATCGGCGTTCCAGCCCAGCTGGAAGTCGATGCGCCAGACGTTGTCCGGCTGCATGTGCAGCAGCACGGACTGGTTGGGGTGGAAGGGCGGGTCGAACCAGAACCAGCGCTCTGCCGGGAAGTCGGCCTTCATCTTCACGTCGGCGATCAGGAAGCGGTCGCGGAAGATGCGGCCGTGGCTTTCCTGGCCGATCAGCTTGCGCACCGGCGAGCGCGCGCCGTCGCAGGCGATCAGCCAGTCGGCGCACAGCGTGTAGGGGCCTTCGGGCGTCTCGATGCTGACGGCCACGCCGTCGGCGTCCTGTTCCAGGCCGGCGACCTTGTTTTTCCAGCGCAGGTCGATGTTCGGCTCGGCGCGGGCCTGCTCGTACAGGAAGCCCTCGGCGTAGTACTGCTGCAGGTTGATGAAGGCGGGGCGGCGGTGGCCGGGCTCGGGCAGCAGGTCGAAGCGCCAGACTTCCTGCTCGCGGAAGAAGACCTTGCCGACGTTCCAGGACACGCCCTTGTCGGTCATGCGCTGGCCCACGCCCAGGCGGTCCCAGATTTCCAGCGTGCGCTTGGAGAAGCAGATGGCGCGCGAGCCGGTCGACAGCCGGTAATCGTCGTCCAGCACCACCACGCGCAGGCCGCGGCGGGCCAGGTCCAGCGCGGTGGTCAGGCCGACCGGGCCGGCGCCCACCACCACCACGGGGTGCCGGGCGGGCGCGCCGGCGTCCTGCTCGGCGCGCTTCTCATAGGCGAACTCCATCGCCTGGTAGTCGATGTCTCCCACGGTTGTCTCCTGTGTGGGGTCTTGTTTTTCCATCGGGCGGCGCGGGCCTTCTTGCCGGGCGCGCGGCCGCCGGTCTTGCGGGCAAGGTCCGGCGGCGCCGGACGGGGAGGGCGCCGCCCCGGCGGGGCGGTCGCGGGCTCAGCCTTCCAGCTGTTGCCACATCTCCAGGTCGCGCTTGTCGGTCCAGATGCGCGGATGCGTGATGCCCTGGGCCTCGTCATAGGCGCGTGACACGTCGAACGGCATGCAGTGGTCGAAGATCACCCAGTCGCTGTAGCGCGGCTTCATGAAGTCGTAGACCTCGCGGTAGATGGTCTTCAGGTCCTTGCCCTCGGCCACGCCACGGTTCACGGCGCCGTACAGGTCGGTCAGGAAGGCGCGGGTGCCGGCCAGACCCTTGCGGACTTCCTCGGCGTTCTTCAGGGCCGGGCCGCGGCCGGGCACCATCTTCTCGGTGTTGAAGCCGGACAGCGCGTCCAGCGTCGAGGGCCAGTCGCGGAAATAGGCGTCGCCGCAGTAGGGCGTGGACTGGTATTCGACCAGATCGCCGGCGAACAGGATCTTCTGCTCGGGCAGCCAGGCGATGGTGTCGCCCTTGGTGTGGCCACGGCCGACCTGCAGCAGCTGGACTTCCAGGTTGCCCAGGTTGACGGTCATTTCGCCCTTGAAGGTCATGGACGGCCAGACCAGGCCCGGCGGAATCGATTCGGCGTTGCGGAACAGGCGCGGGAAACGGCCGATCTCGCTGGCCTTGTCCTGCTCGCCGCGCTCGGCGATCAGGTCATAGGTGTCGCGGCTGGCCAGGATTTCCTGGGCCTGGTAGGCGGACGCGCCGAACACGCGCACGGCGTGGTAGTGCGACAGCAGCACGTACTTGATCGGCTTGTCGGTCACTTCGCGGATGCGGCGGATCACGTCCTGGGCCATGACCGGGGTGGCCTGGGTGTCGACCACCATGACGGCCTCGTCGCCGATGATCACGCCCGTATTGGGATCGCCTTCGGCGGTGTAGGCATAGGCGTTGTCGGACAGTTTTTCGAACGAAACGACCTTGTCTTCCAGGTCGGCGTGCGAGGCGAATTGCTTGCTCATGGGGGCTCCTTCCACGGTTTTATAGGAATAGGGTGTGGAAGGACTATAGTCCGGCGTTAGTGTTTGTGCAATACGTTTGCTATAAACAAACTCTCACAAACTTCTATCGCACCGCAAGACATGGCGGGCGAGGGTGGAGCCCGCGTCCCTCCCCCAAGCCGTCCCAACCGGGGCCGCGCGGATCCGGCTTTGCCGGTCCGCGGCGGCGCCCCTTGAAGGGGAGCGCATAGCGCTCGGGGTGGGACTCGCCCATCGGTCCGCGGTGGCGCTCCCCTGGGGGAAGCGCGCAGCGCTTCAGGGGGGCACACCTTTCGGGGTGGGTTACACCTTCTGGCATTTGGGGCAGTAATAGGTAGCCCGCTGCCCCTGGACGATCCGTTTGATCGGAGTGCCGCAGACCCGGCAGGGCTGGCCTTCCCGTTCATAGACGGCGGCGTGGATCTCGAAGTAGGCGCCCGGCTCGCCGGTGGCGCCCACATAGTCGCGCAAGGTACTGCCGCCCGAGGTCAGGGCGTCGGACAGCGTGGCGCGCACGCACTCGGCCAGCCGGTCGCAGCGGGCGGGCGACAGCTTGTTGGCCGGCGTCTTCGGGTTGATGCGGGCGCGGAACAGGCTTTCGGATGCGTAGATATTGCCCACGCCGACGACAGCCGCGCCGGCCAGCAGCACCTGCTTGATGGCCGCGCCATGGCGCTGGAAATGCCGATGCAGCCAGGCGCCGTCAAAGCGCGGGTCGAAGGGCTCGATGCCCAGCTTGGCCAGCAGCGGATGCGCCTCGATCGGGCCGTCGCCGGCTGCGTGCCACAGCACCGCGCCGAAGCGGCGCGGGTCGTGCAGCCGCAGCACCGCCTGGTCGAAGATCCATTCGACGTGGTCGTGCTTGCGCAGGAATTCGCCCGGCGCGACGCTGCGCAGCGAGCCCGACATGCCCAGATGCACGATCTGGGTGCCATGCTCGAAGCGCAGCAGCAGGTACTTGCCGCGGCGCGCGCATTCCAGCACCTCGCGTCCGGCCAGCAGGCCGGGCAGATCGGGCGGAATGGGCCAGCGCATGCGGGCTTCATGGATGACCAGCCGGGCGAGCTTGCGGCCGGTGATGACGGCGTCTATTCCCCGACGCGTGGTTTCGACTTCGGGCAGTTCCGGCATGAGCCAGTGTAAGATCAACAATTGGTGTTCGAAGATTGTGCCATCAACCGGACGGGCCGCGTGAAGTCGTCTATCAAACAAATGAATATCGGTATCGCCGCATTGGCGCTTGCTCTGGCGTCAACGCTGGCCCAGGCGGCGGACGGCCGGACGCGGGACGCGACGGGCCCGCGCATGGCCCCCCAGACCCGCCAGGCGGAAACCGAAGTGATCCGCCTGCGGGCCGGCCAGTTGCCCTATGTGTCGCTGACCGCCGACATCTTCTATAGAGTGCTCGCGTCCGAGATCGCCGCCCAGCGCGGCATGTACGGCACGGCCGCCACCACCATGGTCGGCCTGGCGCGCGACACCGGCGACCCCCGCCTGGCGCGCCGCGCGCTGGAATTCCAGCTGGCGGGCGGCAACCTGCCCGGCGCCCTGGACGCGGCCCGGGTGTGGGCGCGCCTGTCGCCCAACGACCTCGAGGCCAGTTCCACCGAGCTGGCGCTGGCGGCGGCCAACGGCCAGACCCGTGGCCTGTCGCAGGCGCTGCGCAACCGAATCGACGCCTCGCGCGACAAGCCCGCCGCCATCGGCCAGGCCCTGGCCGTCCTCAGCCGCCTGAATGACCGCAGGCTGGCCCTGCGCATCCTGGACGAATCCTTCAGCGACGGCGTGCGCAAGCTGCCCGCCGCCCACATGGCGCTGGCCGACGTGGCCAACGCGGCCGGCGACGACGAGCGCGCGGCACAGGAGGCGCGGGCCGCGCTGGCGGCCGATCCCAAGTCCGAACCCGCCGCCCAGCGCGTGCTGGAGTACGGTTTCAAGGTCGACCCGCAGCGCGCCCAGACCGAGGCGCGCGCCTATATCGCGCGCAATCCGAACGCGCGCAAGGTGCGCCTGATGCTGGCCGGCCAGTTGGCCGACAGCGGCGATTACAACGCCGCGCTGGCTGAGCTGCAGGCCATGTCGCGCCGCTCGCCCGAGGACTTCGACCTGCTCTTCATGCAGGCCCAGCTGGCCTACAAGGCGGGCCAGCTGCAGCAGGCCCGCACCCTGTTGCAGCAGTACCTGGACGTGCAGAACCAGCGCCAGCGGGCCACGGTGCCCGGCGCCACCGACGCCGGCGCGGCGGCGGCCGATGCGCACGTGCTGCTGTCGCGCATCGCCGAGGACCAGGGCCGCTATGACGAGGCGATCAACGAACTCGGTCGCATCGAGGATCCCACGCTGCGTTACTCCGTGCGCATGCGCCAGGCCGCGCTGCGCGCCAAGGAAGGCCGCGTCGACGACGCCCTGTCCATGATCGACGCCGCCGGCCCGCAGGACGAGGAAGAGCGCACCCAGGGCGTGCTGACCAAGGCGCAGATCCTGCGCGACGCTGACCGCGTCGGTCAGGCGGTGGCGGTGCTGGAGGCCGCCGACCGCGATCTGCCCGATACGGTGGAAATCAAGTACGAGCTGGCCATGCTGTACGAGCGCCAGGACCGCGTGGCCGACCTGGAGCGCCTGCTGCGCCAGGTCATCGCGCTGGACCCGGACCATGCCCACGCCTACAACGCGCTGGGCTACACGCTGGCCGACCGCAACCAGCGGCTGCCCGAGGCGCTGGACCTGATCACGCAGGCGCTGGAGCTGGCGCCCAACGATCCGTTCATCCTGGACAGCATGGGCTGGGTCAAGTTCCGCATGGGCGACCAGGCCGCCGCGGCCGAATACCTGCGCCGCGCCTACAGCACGCGTCCCGAGGCCGACATCGCCGCCCACCTGGCCGAAGTGCTGTGGAGCCAGGGCAAGCGCGACCAGGCGGTGGAGCTGCTGCGCGGCGCCAAGCTCAAGGACCCGACCAACCGCGCCCTGCTCGACACGATCAAGCGGCTGGGGGTCGCGCTTTGACCACGGCTGTCATGCTCCGATGGCGCGACGCGTCGGCGTGGCTGCGCGGGGCCTTGATGGCCATGCTGGCGTTCACGCTGGCGGCCTGCACCACCACGCCCAAGCCCATCGAGGGCATCGGGCCCGACGCGTTTTCGCGCATCGGGCGCTTCGCCATCACGGTCAACGAGGAAAGCGGCAAGCAGAATGCCGTGCAGGGCGGTTTCTCCTGGTCCGACGACGGTCGCCGCTACGTGCTGGACCTGACCAATCCGCTGGGCTCCACCGAGGCCCGCGTCGAAGGCCAGCCCGGCAGCGCCAGCCTGACCAAGGCCGATGGCACCCGTCTGGTGGCGGACAACCCCGACGCGCTGGCCGAGGACGCGCTGGGCAGCAGCATGCCGGTGGCGGGCCTGCGCGACTGGCTGCGCGGCAAGCTGCCCGCCGAACCCGAGCCGGGCGAGTTGTCGCGCGATGAACTGGGCCGTCCGGCCGGCTTCGAGCAGGGCGGCTGGCGCGTGCGTCTGTCGCGCTATGACACGAAGGGGCCGATGCTGCTGGTGATGGAGCGGCAGGAGCCCGGGCGTCGCATCCTGGTGCGGCTGGTGGTCAACCAGCCCTGACGCATCGTGCGCGGCTGCGCATGCCAGGAACAAGGCGCCCCATGGGGCGCCTTTTGTTTGCCATGCCGCCTGGCTGTCGTGCGTGTCTGTTTTGCCCTTCTCCGACAAGGGTTGCGAAGGGCTGGTCTGAAGGCAGCATGAGGGCTGTCCTGGACGACAAAGAGATTTCACCGATGCAATAAAAAGAAGGAAATCAGTATTGTTACTGATAGAAATATTTCGTCGAAGTTGAATAATTCTCCTCATGCCCGTTCGGGCTACGAGCCCGGACGGACCGCAAGACCGGCGTCGAACCAAGCCGCCGCCCCTACGGAGAATTGCCCATGTTCAGGAATACCCGCGTCGCGACGATACTGCTGGGAATCATCGCGACCTTCTTCACCTTCCAGTTGCTGGTCGGAGGCATGGGCTTCGTCGCCCTGCGGCAGACCAATCAGGATGTCGGACAGCTTTATCGCCTGTCCTCGGAGCAGGTCAATGCCGTCAATTCCGCCGCGCTGTCGCTGGTCGCGGCGCGCACCGACCTGACCCGCTACGCCGCCCGCGTGGCCAAGGGCAACCCGGGCGACACCACCGCATTGCGGCTGGCGCGTCAGCGCATCGCCGCCGGCGACCGCAATTTCCAGGGATTCGCCAGCGGCCTGAGCGCCGAAGAGAAAACCGCCTCGGCGGATCTGATCGAGGCCTACACCACCTTCAGCGGCAATCTGCAGTCCCTGGGCAAGGCGCTGGAGGGCGGCGACGCCGACGCCTACGGCAAGCCCGCCACGCAGCAGGCGCAGGAGATCCTGGTCAACGAGCGCGACGCCTTCATGCGCCGCGCCGAGGAGGCAGGGCAGGGCGTGATGGAAGAGATCTCGCTGTTCCAGTCGCTGTTCGTCTACGTGCTGGCGGGCTTCCTGATCGTGGGGCTGGTCATGGCGGTCGGCGCCCACGTGCTGATCCGGCGCATGATCGTGCGGCCGCTGCTGGAGGCGGGCGAGATCTTCAGGCGCATCGCCGAGGGCGACCTCACGCGCCGCGTGGCGGATCGCGGCCGCAACGAGATCGGCGCCTTGCTGACGGCGCTCAAGAGCATGCAGGACGGCTTGGTCCGCACGGTGTCCTCGGTGCGTCGCGGCGTGGATGAGATCCATGTGGGCGCGCGCGAAATCTCCTCGGGCAATGCCGATCTTTCCAGCCGCACCGAACAGCAGGCCGCGTCGCTGGAGCAGACCGCGGCCAGCATGGAGGAACTGGCTTCCACCGTGAAGCAGAACGCGGGCATCGCGCACGAGGCCAACCGCATGGTGGGCGAATCGGCAGCGGTCGCGCGGCGTGGCGGCGAGGCGGTGGCCGGCGTGGTCGAGACCATGCGCGCCATTTCCGGCAGCTCGGCGCGCATCGCCGATATCGTCGGCGTGATCGACGGCATTGCCTTCCAGACCAATATCCTGGCGCTGAACGCGGCCGTGGAAGCGGCGCGCGCGGGCGAGCAGGGCAAGGGCTTCGCCGTGGTCGCGAGCGAGGTGCGCACGCTGGCCCAGCGCAGCGCCGCGGCGGCCAAGGAGATCAAGCAATTGATCGAGGACTCCACGCAGAAGGTCGGCGTGGGCTCGGCCCAGGTCGAGCGGGCCGGCGCCACCATGCGCGAGATCGAGGATTCCGTGCAGCGCGTCACCAGCCTGATGGGCGAGATCTCGGCCGCGTCCGAAGAGCAGTCCAGCGGCATCGATCAGGTCAACCGCGCCGTCGCGCAGATGGACAATGTGACGCAGCAGAACGCGGCGCTGGTGGAACAGGCCGCCGCCGCGGCCGGCGCGCTGGAGGAGCAGGCGCGCCAGCTTGCGGACGCGGTGTCGGTGTTCAAGCTGCCCGGCGGGCAGGTGATCGAGGCGCAGGCCGCGCCATTGCAGGGCGCGTCCGGCGCCACGCCGCAGCTGGCCTGAGCGCGCTGGCTAAAATCCGGGAATCGCATCCGTTCCGGCCGATTCCCGTGACTCTCTACGACGTACCCGCGCCCGCCAAGCTCAACCTGTTCCTGCATGTCGTGGGGCGGCGCGCCGACGGCTACCACCTGCTGCAGACTGTGTTCCGCTTCATCGACCTCTGCGACACGCTGCATGTCGAGACGCGCGCCGACGGCGTCATCAGCCGCGCCACCGACCTGCCCGGCGTGCCCGAGGACCAGGACCTGACGGTGCGCGCCGCGCGCGCGCTGCAACGCGCCACCGGCACGCGCCAGGGGGCGCAGATCAGCCTGGAAAAGCGCATCCCGCAGGGCGGTGGCCTGGGCGGCGGCTCCAGCGACGCGGCCTCCACGCTGATCGCGCTGAATCGTCTGTGGGGCACGAATCTCAGCCGGCGCGAGCTGATGGACCTGGCGCTGCCGCTGGGCGCGGACGTGCCCGTGTTCGTGTTCGGGCAATCGGCCTTTGCCCAGGGCGTGGGCGAGGATCTCAGCGCGGTGGCGCTGCCCGAGCGCGCCTATCTGGTGGCCCAGCCGGATGCCAGCGTGCCGACTGTTGGAATTTTTTCCGCAGAGGATTTGACAAGGGATACTTCTTCGATCACAATAGCGGACTTTCTTGCTTCGCCTACTTTCTGCACCGAAAATTGCACTGAAAGCGAAGCGGGATCTGGTCTAAACGCCAGGCCCGCCAGCTTCGAATTTTTTGGCAGGAATGATCTGGAGCCGGTGGTTTACCGTCTTTATCCTGAGGTTCTCAGGGTATCGCGGTGGCTTACTGAACATGGAATACATGTTCGTATGTCGGGGTCTGGTGCGTGTTTGTTCGCCGAATACTCCAAACTTTCCGAAGCCGTTTTGGCGAAAACGGAAATTACCGCTACAATGCGCGGCGCTGTTAAAACAAATAGTTTTCAGCAAACCGCTCATCCACGGTTTCGGTTGGTTCAGGCTTGCGCCGGATTAGCTGAACACCCACTGCGGGATTGGATTGCAAGATAGTTGGGGAGTCGCCAAGCTGGTTAAGGCACCGGATTTTGATTCCGGCATGCGAAGGTTCGAATCCTTCCTCCCCAGCCAGCCGAATACATAAAAAAGCTGTTGAACACGCCTGTCAGACACTGGCCCCGGTTCAGCAGCTTTTTTGTTTTCCGGTCAGGTTCTGCTGTAGCGCAACACCTCGCATCACCCCGCCTCACCCCGTTCGCGTCTGTTTCAAACGACCATCGCATCATCCATCATGGCAAACGATAGTTTCATGATCTTCACGGGCACCGCCAATACTCGGCTGGCCGTGGACGTAGTCAACCACCTCGACATGTCCCTGGGCAAGATGACCGTGGGTCGCTTCTCGGACGGCGAGGTGATGGTCGAGATCAACGAGAACGTGCGCGGCAAGGACGTCTTCGTCCTGCAGCCCACCTGTGCGCCCACCAACGACAACCTGATGGAAATCATGGTGATGGTCGATGCCCTGCGCCGCGCCTCGGCCGGTCGCATCACCGCCGCCATTCCCTATTTCGGCTACGCCCGCCAGGACCGCCGCCCGCGCTCGGCGCGCGTCGCGATCTCGGCCAAGGTCGTGGCCAACATGCTGCAAGTGGCCGGCGTGGACCGGGTCCTGACGATGGACCTGCACGCCGACCAGATCCAGGGCTTCTTCGACATCCCCGTGGACAACATCTACGCGGGTCCGATCCTGCTGGGCGACATCTGGCGCCGCAACTTCTCGAACCTGGTCGTCGTGTCCCCGGACATCGGCGGCGTGGTGCGGGCCCGCGCGCTGGCCAAGCAACTCGAAGCCGACCTGGCCATCATCGACAAGCGTCGTCCGCGCGCCAACGTGTCGGAAGTGATGAACATCATCGGTGAAGTCGACGGCCGCACCTGCATCATCATGGACGACATGGTCGACACCGCCGGCACGCTGTGCAAGGCGGCCCAGGCCCTGAAGGACCGCGGCGCTGGCGCCGTCTACGCGTATTGCACGCACCCCGTGCTGTCGGGCGGCGCGATCGAGCGCATCGAGGGCTCGGCCCTGGACGAGCTGGTCGTCACCGACACCATCCCGCTGTCCGAAGAAGGCCAGGCCAGCGGCAAGATCCGCCAGCTGTCCTGCGCGGCGCTGCTGGGCGAGACCATCCTGCGTATCTCGAACGCCGAATCGGTCAGCTCGCTGTTCGTCGACTGAGGCCCGTCGGCATTATCCGGATTTGCGTCTTGCTGGTCGCGGCAGGACGCGAAAAACACGGCGCGCATCTTGTGCGCCGTGAACACAACCGGCGAACCCGTTTCGCCATTTTTTGCTTTTGGAGTTTTCCATGAAATTCAATGCCACTGCGCGTAGCGTCCAGGGTTCGAGTGCGAGCCGCCGCCTGCGCCGCGCGGGCCGCGTTCCCGCCATCGTTTATGGCGGTACGGCTGCCCCCCTGAACATCGAACTCGACCACAACGAGATCTACCACGCCCTGCGCAAGGAAGAGTTCCACGCTTCCATCCTGCAAATGGCGCTGGAAGGCGCGGCCAAGGAAGAGCAAGTCCTGCTGCGTTCGGTTCAATGGCACGCCTACAAGCCGCAAGTCCTGCACGTGGACTTCCAGCGCGTGGACGCCAACCAGGCCCTGCACACCAAGGTGCCGCTGCACTTCCTGAACGCTGAAGTCTCGCCGGCCGTCAAGCTGAGCGGCGCGATCATCAGCCACGTGCTGACCGAGCTGGAAATCACCTGCCTGCCGGCCGCCCTGCCGCAGTTCATCGAAATCGACCTGAAGGACCTGCTGCCCGGCGCGTCGGTCCACCTGGCCGATATCAAGCTGCCCAAGGGCGTGACCTACGTCCCGCACGGTGGCGAGCCGAACCCGCTGCTGGCCGCTGCCGTGGTCAAGGGCGGCGCTGCCGCCGCTGACGACGCCGCCGAAGCCGCTCCGGCCGCCTAAGCCAGGCCGCGAGCCCTCGGGCTTGCGCAAGGCTGACGCCGAAACCCTGCGCGTGCATTTGCATGCGCAGGGTTTTTTGGTTTAAACACCCCCATCATGTCTACTCCCATACGCCTCATCGTCGGGCTGGGCAATCCCGGCCCCGACTACGAAACCACCCGGCACAACGCCGGCTTCTGGCTGGCCGATCACCTGGCCGATGATCTGCGCGCGTCCTTCGCGCTGGAGAAGTCGTTCTTCGGCATGGTCGCCAAGGCCCGGCTGGGCGCGGACAACGTGCTGCTGCTCAAGCCCAACACCTACATGAACCGTTCCGGCCAGGCGGTCGGCGCGCTGGCGCGCTTCTACAAGCTCGCGCCCGAGGCCGTGCTGGTGCTGCATGACGAGCTGGACCTCATGCCCGGCCAGGTGAAACTCAAGCAGGGCGGCGGGCACGCCGGCCACAACGGCCTGAAGGACATCCAGGCGGCGCTGGGCAGCCCCAACTTCTGGCGCCTGCGCATCGGCATCGGCCATCCGCGCACGCTGGGGCTGGCGCAGCAGGTCGCGGACTTCGTCCTGCACCCGCCGCGCCGCGAAGAGCAGACGGCGATCGAAGCCGTCATCGACCGCTGCCGCGCCGTGGTGCCGGCGATGCTGGCCGGCGATTTTCCGCTGGCGACGCGGCAACTTCACAGCGGCAACGATGCCTAAAGGGGTTGTAGCCGTCCGTTGCGGGCGATGGGCCCGCACCTTGAATCGTTGAAATGCACATGTCCGCCCAGCCTGTCGTGTCCACTCCCCGCAAGATGCGTTTTCGCGACGAACTGGTCGATTTCTGGCGCTTCATCCGCCGGCCGCGCCCTGCGCGGCTGCCGGGGCGCGGACCGGGCGGCGGCGTGTGGCGCGATTTCTGGCTCGGCGTGCGCCCCGGCCGGCTGCTGGCCTGGGCGCTGCTGCTGTGGTGCGTGAACCTGTTCGCGCTGGGACCGGTGGCGGTCGCCGCCGCCGGACTCGCGGGCGCCACGCATAGGCTGGATCCCACCAACATCCCCTGGCTGACCGCCATCATCTGGGCGCCGCTGGTCGAGGAAATGCTGTTCCGCTACGGCCTGCGACGGCCCAGGCAGGCGCTGTGGCTGTGCCCGGCGCTGGTGCCCGTGGTGCTGTGGGGGCCGCGCATCTGGACCGGGCTGCTGCTGGCCGCGTTCCTGTTGCTGGCCGTCTGGGCGTTGATCCGGCGCGCGCAGCCGCTGCAAGGCTGGGATACGACCTGGCGTCGCTATTACCTGAAGCACTTCGGTCTGGTGTTCCATCTGGCCACGCTGACCTTCGCCGCCGTGCACCTGAGCAATTTCGTCTTCAGCAAGACGCCGTACTGGCTGCTGCCCCTGCTGGTGCTGCCGCAATGGCTCACGGGTCTGGCGCTGGGCTGGATGCGGGTGCGCAGGGGTATCGGCGCGGCCATCGCGCTGCACGCCGTTTTCAACGCGGGGCCGATCGTGCTGATCTGGGCGGTGATGCGCTGGGTGCCGGGGGCGGCCACCTAGCGTGGCATGTCGCCGCAAGCAGGCCCGCGCGCCCGCCGGCCAGGCTGCCGCGTCCCCATATGCCTGACGCAGGGCCGGGGTAAACTAGAACGTTAACGATCAATACCGTACCTACACAGGATTCCCATGGCTCTGCAATGCGGCATCGTCGGCCTGCCCAATGTCGGCAAATCGACGCTTTTCAACGCTCTGACCCGCGCCGGCATCGCCGCCGAGAACTATCCGTTCTGCACCATCGAGCCCAACGTGGGCGTCGTGGAAGTGCCGGATCCGCGCCTGCAGAAGCTGGCCGAGATCGTCAAGCCCGAGCGCATCCTGTCGGCCACGGTCGAGTTCGTGGACATCGCCGGCCTGGTGGCCGGCGCGAGCAAGGGCGAAGGCCTGGGCAACCAGTTCCTCTCGCACATCCGCGAGACCGACGCCATCGTCAACGTGGTGCGCTGCTTTGAAGACCCGAACGTGATCCACGTCGCCGGCAAGGTCGACCCCATCGCCGACATCGAGGTCATCGAGACCGAGCTGGCGCTGGCCGACCTGCAGACCGCCGAGAAGGCCCTGCAACGCCACCAGAAGACCGCGCGTTCCGGCGACAAGGAATCGCAGCGCATCGTGGCCGTGCTGGAAAAATGCGTGGCCCAGCTGAACGAAGCCAAGCCCATCCGCGCGCTGGACCTGACGACCGAAGAAAAGGCCGACATCGCCCAGCTCTGCTTCATCACCGCCAAGCGCGCGATGTACGTGGGCAACGTGGCCGACGACGGTTTCACCAACAACCCGCTGCTGGACCGCCTGACCGAGTTCGCCGCCAAGCGCAACGCGCCCGTGGTCGCCATCTGCGCCGCCATCGAGTCCGAGATCGTCGACCTGGACGACGCCGACCGCCAGGCCTTCCTGAGCGACATGGGCATGGAAGAGCCGGGCCTGAACCGCCTGATCCGCGCCGCCTTCAAGTTGCTGGGCCTGCAAACCTACTTCACCGCAGGCGTGAAGGAAGTGCGCGCCTGGACCGTGCCGATCGGCGCCACCGCGCCCCAGGCCGCCGGCGTGATCCACACCGACTTCGAACGCGGCTTCATCCGCGCGCAGACCATCGCCTACGAGGACTACATCGCCTACAAGGGCGAACAGGGCGCCAAGGAAGCCGGCAAGATGCGCGCCGAAGGCAAGGAATACATCGTGCAGGACGGCGATGTGATGAACTTCCTGTTCAACGTCTGATCCCGGCCCGCGCACCCGCTTCCCACGGAACGGATGCGCCCAGCGGCAAAAGCCGAGACCCACCATCTGGCGGGCCTCGGCTTTTTTTCATAGCGCCTCATCGCGCCTCAGCGCCCGCGCTTGCGCCTGATCGCCACTTCATACGCCCGCAGCGTCTCATCCATCTTGCGCCCCAGCTGGAAGTTGTCTTCGGCGAAGACGCGCGCCTGCTCCACGACCCGACGCGCCCGTGCGGGATCGCTCCAGATGCCGGCCACATGCCCGGTGAATCCGGCCACGTCGCCCGGCTCGGCCAGCCAGCCGGTCGCGTCCGGCTTCACGATCTCGGGCAGTCCGCCCACATTGCTGACCACCACCGGGCAACCGGCGGCGAAGGCTTCGGGCACGACGCGCGACCAGGCCTCGTTGGACGAGGGCACCAGCAGCGCGTCGGCGGCGTGGATCACCTGGTCGATGTCGCCGCGATGGCCGGCGAACACGGTATGGGCCGCGATGCCCAGTTCATCGGCCAGCGCGCGCAGCCGGGGGCCGAAGGCGGCCTTCTCGGCGGTGGGCGTGCCGACCACCAGCGCGATGGCGGGGATCGCGCGCTGGCGCAGTTGCTGGACCACGCGGAGCAGGTCGTCCTGGCGCTTTTCCGGGCGCAGCATGCCGATGGTGGCGACCACGAAGGCGTCGGCGTCCAGCCCGAGTTCGGCGCGCATGCGCTGGCGCAGCGCGGCCTTGTCCACGTCCAGGAAGAAACGCTGGTCGGCCCATTCGCCGACCACGCTGACGCGCTCGGCCGGCGCGAAGCCGGCTGACACGATGTCGTTGCGGCCTTCGCCGCTGGTGGCGATGACGTGATGGCAGCCGACGCGCCATTCCAGGCGTTTGCGCAGGCTGGTGCGCAGGTACTTGGCGAAATGGCGGGTGCGCACGACGGCGCACAGGTCCTGGCACAGCGCGCTGGTCTTGCCGTCCGCGCGGCTGTGGGCGTCGATGACCTCGATGCGCAGGCGCTTGACCAGCCGGCGCAGCCCCAGCACGGTGGACGGCGAGTAAGCGGATTCGAAGTCGATGCCCACGGCTTCCAGCGAGCGCTCGTGCGCCGCCTTCAGCGTCTCGCTGCCGGGCGGCGCGGCGATGGCCACGACATGTCCTTGCTCCTTGAGCCACTGCGCCTGTTCCAGGACGCGGAATTCCATGCCGCCCAGATGGGAGCCGGCCAGGGTGTGCAAGATATGCATGAGGGTCGAAAAAGAGGGAGGGCGCGCCTTGCTGGAGGCCAATCCGGCTGGAAGCGCTGGAGAGGCCGTGGCGTGGCGCGCGGGCCGTTCGCGCCGCGTGGCCAGCGGGCGGGGGCGGTGGCGCTGGGCGCGGCCCTGGAGCCGTGCCTGCGGCTTGGCCGCGTCCTGCCGCCCGGGTAGCGGCGCGTGGCTGGATTCTAGGGGCTTTTCGGGAAATGTAAAGACGGCCCGCGCTGGCGGGCCGGCATGAGACTCGCAAGCGCGGCCTGTGGATTCGCGCGTGGAGTGGCGGGGCGCGTTCAGTCGCGTTGCGCGTGACGGGCGACGGATCAGGACGCCAGCGCCGCCCGGCAGGCCAGTCCCGCCAGATACAGTCCGACGCCGAAGGACGCGTGCGCCATCAGGCTGCGCAGCCGCGCTACCGGCGGGTTGGGCGTCCTGGATGCGGCGATGCCCGCGCCCATGCCGGGCTGCAGGATGAAGAAGGGCGCGGCCACCGTGCCGATGCCGACCAGCAGCGCGGGCAGGAAGGTCGGGTGCTGCGCCCATTGCGGTCCGGCGATGCGCAGCAGCAGGGCCGCGAAGACGACGCCGATGGCGTAGTGCGCGATCCAGCCGATGGCGGCTTCCGCCGCGACCGGTTCGGCCTTGCCGATGTTCGGGTGGATAAACCGTCCGCGCGGCAGATGGCCGATCCAGCGGCCTACCATGGCGTAGTTCAGGCCGGGGATGTTGAAGCAGCGCTTGATGAACAGCGCCCAGGCGTCCATGACCAGCGTGGCGCCGGCGCCGATCAGCAGGATGCGGACGAGGAAATCGGAATCGATGGTCATGGTCTCGGGGCGCGTGGCAGGATATGAAAGCGCCATTCATTCAATAAATTAATTGAATGATATTAAATATCAAGACGACCTGTCAACGTCGGCTTCGGCCGGACCGTTGGCGCGCGCCGGCCGGTTCATCGCCGCGGCGCTCAACAGGATCAGCGCCGCCCCGGCGATCTGGATGGCGTTCATGCGCTGATCGAACGCCAGCGCGTCCACCAGCATCGCGACGATGGGGTAGATGAAGGACAGCACGCCGATGAGGCTGGTCGCGGTCTTTTGCAGCGCGCTGTAGAGCAGCGTCGACATCAGGCCGGTGTGGACCACGCCGATCGCGACAAGCAGGCCCCAGGCGCGCGGCTGGTCGGGCAGGGCGGCCGAGGGCGACATCAGCGCCGCGCCGATGAGAAGCTGGATCAGCACGATCAGATGCGGCGGCACGCCCTTCAAGCCCTTGGCGATGATGGCGGCGATCGCGTAGAAGAACGCGGCGCCCAGGGCCAGCGCGACGCCGGTGGCGAACGAGCCGCCCGCATGCAAAGCCGCTGCCGGCCGGCCCGCGACGATGGCCGCCAGGCCGCCGAAGGCCAGCGCCAGGCAGGCGAGCTTGCGCGCGCCCGGTTTCTCCTTGAAGCACAACGCGCCCAGCGCGACCAGCATGAAGGGCTGCGTGTGATAGACGATGGTGGCGACCGAGATGGACGCGTGGCCGTAGGCGCCGAACAGCAGCGTCCAGTTCAGCGCCAGCGCCACGCCGCCCAGCACGCACAGGCCAGCCTGGCGGCGGCTCAGCAGGCCCGGCCGCAATTGCCCCAGCCAGCCGCAGACGGCCAGCATGGCCAGCGCGCCGAACAGGCAGCGCCAGAACACCGCGGCGCGCGGCGATACGCCGGCCGCCAGCACGAACCAGCCGACGGTGCCGGAAATGATCATCGCGGCCGTCATTTGCAGGGCGCCTCGGGTGTTGTCGGTGATGGGCATGAGTCGTCGTGGCTGGCGCCGGCCTTTCATATCGAACGATGGATTGATATAGTGAACATATATTTAATATCGTTCGTCAAGTCGAACGTTCGGGTCCGCGAAAAACAAGCGGGCCTGTCATGGATCGGACCTGCAACATGCGCCAGCAACCTTCTCCCAGAGCGGATTCCGCAGCCAGCAACGCCGCGTCGCCGGCCCCCATCGGCCTGCTGGCGACCGCGCTGCGCCGCGAGCGCGAACGCGCCGGCATGTCGCTTGCCGAACTGGCCCGGCGCGCCGGGCTGGCCAAATCCACCTTGTCGCAGCTGGAGTCGGGCACGGGCAATCCCAGCCTGGAAACGCTGTGGGCGCTGGCGATGGCGCTGGATGTGCAGGTCAGCCGGCTGATCGGCGAGGCCCAGGCCAGGGTGCAGGTCATTCGCGCGCACGAAGGCGTTGCCGCCGTGTCCGAGCAGGGCAACTATGCGGCCACGCTGCTGGCCGCCTGCCCCGCGGGCGCGCAGCGTGATGTGTACCGGGTGCGGGCGCAGCCCGGCGAAGCGCGGCTGTCCAAGCCGCATGGCCCGGGCATGATCGAGCATGTGATCCTGGCGAGCGGTCGCGCGCGGATCGGGCCGCTGGGGCAGGAGGTGGAGCTGGCGCCGGGCGATTACATCCGCCATGCGGCCGACGTGCCGCATGTGTTCGAGGCGCTGGCGCCCGACACCGTGGCTGTGATGCTGCTGGAGCACGGCTGAGCGTTTGAACTTGTCTTGAGGATGATCCTCGCTTTAAGAATCTTCCCGCAGACTGAGCCCCGTGTCTTGCCTATAGTCTTGTCGCCAAGAGGTGGAAGGAGCGGGCCATGAAGTCGTGGGCGATACGGATTGCGTTGGTGGGGGCGGCATTCGGCGTGGTGACCTGCCTGTCCAGCGCCTGGGCGCCCGTGGCGCGCGCGCCGTTGGCGCAGGACCAGCCGATCGAGGACTAGCCGCGATGGCCGAGACGCGCGTATGACGCTGGCACGCGGTCTCCGATTTGTTACGATAGCGATATCTGCATGCCGGCGTCGCCGGCGCTTTCCGCAGGCTTTTCCTTCAAGCACGCTTCTTCTCCGGCGCCGCGCCGCGGATCTGGCCGGCGAGGGGATTTGCCGCCGAAGGCAAATGGATTTCAAAACGCCCGCGGCCCGGCCGCCGGCGAAGCGCCAGCGCCGCGCGGCAGCGCGGCATCATAGGGATTTCCAGTCGAGGTACCGACGGGGCAGCAATGAAAACGTGGTTCAAGCGCATATTGATAGGCCTGGTAGTGTTGGTTGTCGTGGCCGTCGTTGGCCTGGCCATCTTCTTGCTGACATTCGATCCCAATGCGTACAAGTACAAGCTGGAAGAGCTTGTCAAGGAACGCTATGACCGCACCCTGACCATCGACGGCGAGATCGAGCTCTCGCTGTTCCCGCGTATCGGCCTGGCCGTGCAGGGCGTGTCGCTGTCCGAGGCAGGCAGCAAGGAAACCTTCGCGTCGATCGACAGCACGCGCCTGGCGGTGGCGGTGTGGCCGCTGCTGTCCAACAGCTTCGTGGTGGACCACGTCGCCATCAGCGGCCTGAAGGCGCGCGTGATCCGCGGCAAGGACGGCCAGTTCAACTTCAGCAACCTGGTGGGCGGCGCCGCGCCGGTGGTGACCGCGCCGGCCAATCCGGCCGAGGCCATCGCGGGCGCGGCCCAGACCGCCGCGCAGGCCGTCACCAGCGGCACCCTGCCGTCGTCGGGCAGCAACATGCAGATCGATATCGCCGGCCTGGACCTGAAGGACGGCGAGGTGCAGCTGCAGGACGCCATCTCGGGCATGGCCGTGGCGGTGACGCGCATCAACGCCAATACCGGCCGCGTCACCTTCAATCAGCCTTTCGACGTGCGCCTGACCGCCAAGCTCGAAGGCGGCAATCCGCGGGTGGACGCCAACCTGACCGGTCAGGCGCTGCTGACGCTCGATCCTTCGGCCAAGCGCTATGCCGCGCAGAAGCTGGATCTGCGGGTCGATGGCAAGCTGCCCGGCGCCGAGGCCAAGAGCCTGTCCATGCGCGGCAATCTGGCGTTCAACGGCCAGAAGTCGGCGTTGGACCTGTCCGCGCTGGAAGTGCTGTTCCAGGGCGAGATCACCGATCCGGCCGCGCGCGCGACCAATGTCGAAGCCAGCGTGGCCGTGCCCAAGCTGTCCATGGATCCGCACAAGAGCCAGCTGCAGATCGAGAAGCTGGCCGTGCGCGCCAAGGGCGGCCTGGCCGACGGCCCGTTTGAATTCGCTGTTGACGCGCCCGCGCTCAATATTTCCCCGGCATCCGCCACTGGCGAGGCCCTGACCGGCCGCGTGCGCGTGGGCGGCCTGGACGCCAGCTTCGGCCTGAACGGCATCAGCGGCAACGCCGGCGAGCTGGACATCAAGGAAGCCAAGCTGGACAGCACGTCCAAGAGCGGCGAGCGCATCGTCAAGCTGAACTTCGCCTCGCCGCTGTCGCTGAACCTGCTCCAGCGCAGCGGCGGCCTGTCCGGGCTGCGTGGCGACGTCAACATCACCGATCCCGGCCTGCCCAAGGGCAGCCTGCAGATCCCGGTCATCGGCAGCCTGAACGTGGATCTGCTCAAGGATCAGGCCAGCACCAAGATCAACGCCGTGCTCGAAGGCGGCAAGTTCGACCTGAGCGCCGACATCAGCAAGCTGCGCGACACGCCGCTGGTCAATGTCGCGCTGGCCGTGGACACGCTGGACCTGGACAAGCTGGCGCCGCCGGCCGCGGCCGCGCCCGCCAAGGCGCCGGCCGAAGGCAAGAAGGACGAATCCAAGCCCGCGCAGCCGGCCCCCGCGCCGGCCGCCGACGACAATATCAACCTGTCGGCCCTGGTCGGTCCCAGCGTCAACGGCACGCTCAAGATCGGCAAGCTGGTGGTGCGCGGCCTGAAGGCCGACGACGTGGCCGCCACGGCGAAGCTGGATAAGGGCAAGCTGGACGTATCCAGCCTGACCGCCGGGCTGTACGGCGGCAAGCTGGCCGGCACCTTGAGCCTGGATGCGGCGCAGGGCAATCAGATCGCCACCAAGCTGTCGCTGGCGGGCATCGCGATCGAGCCGCTGCTGATGGACCTGGCGCAGAAGAACGTGCTCAGCGGCACGGGCAGCCTGGCGCTGGACCTGAAGACCGCGGGCGCCAACGCCTACGCCATGAAGAGCGGACTGGGCGGCACGCTGCAGCTGCGCCTGCGCGACGGCGCGGTCAAGGGCATCAACCTGACCCAGACGTTGCGCGAGCTCAAGGCGGTCATCTCGCCCGATGCGCAGGACCACACCGTGGCCGCCGACAGCAGCAAACAGACCGAGTTTTCCGAGATGGACGCCGACCTGGCCTTCACCAAGGGCGTCGCCGCCGTCAAGCGCCTGAACTTCGTTTCGCCGCTGCTGCGCGTGACGCAGGGCGAGCCGGCTTCCATCGATTTTGTCCGCAACGAGCTGGACCTGGTGGCGCGCGCGCGCGTCGTCAATCCGTCGGCCAGCGAGGAAGGCAAGGAACTGATCGACCTGAAGGACGTGACCATTCCAGTTCACGTCCGGGGCACGTTCGACAAGCCGTCCTATACCGTGCTGTGGAAGGAAGCCATCGGCGGCATTCTCAAGCGCAGCCTGGAGAACAAGCTGCGCGACGCCGTCACAGGCAAGGGCAAGGGCGGCGCGGCCGTGGACAAGGCGCTCAAGGGCCTGCTGGGACGATGAGCGACGCGCCGCAGCATCAGCCCGTCGCCGAGTGCGGCCTGACCGCGCAGCCCGAGGCCGCGCCCTATCACCGGCAATGGCTGGTGGCCAACGATTCGGGGCAATGGCTCAACCGCGAGCTGTGCCCGCGCCTGGCCGAGGTGTCGGTCGAGCTGCGCATGGGCTACCTGGTGCTGAAGGCGCCCGGCATGCTGCGCATGGACATCCCGCTGGACGTGATCGAGGACGACGACAGCGTGCGCTACAGCATGCGGGTCGGCGAGCAGGTCATCGACGTGGTGGACGAGGGCGAGCTGGCCGCGGCCTGGATCTCGAACTTCGTGCAGGTGCCCTGCCGCATCATGAAAGTGCATCCGGACACGCCGGTGTCCGCCTGGCCCGCTGCTTGAGGCGCGTGCAAGCCGGCACGTTTTACACGGCCGGTTTGCGCTGCTTGTACTCAAACAGGGTGTGTGCCAGCAGGCCCGCGACCAGGCCCCAGAAGGCCGAACCGATGCCCCAGAAACTGAAGCCCGAGGCGGTTGCCAGCAGCGTGATCAGCGCGGCCTCGCGCCGCGCCGGATTGGCCATGGCGGTGGCCATGCCGCCCATGATGGTGCCCAGCAGCGCCAGGCCCGCCAGCGCGGCCAGCAGCGCCGCGGGCAGCGCCTGGAAGAACACGGCCACGGCGCCGGCCACGATGCTCAGCGCGAAGTACGACAGGCCGTAGGTGGCGGCGGCGATGTAGCGCTTGGACGGATCGGGATGCGCCTCGGGGCCGGTGCAGATGGCGGCGCTGATCGCGCCCAGCGTGACGCTGTGCGCGCCAAAGGGCGCGGCCAGCAGCCCCAGGACGCCGGTGGCGGCGACCAGGCGCGACGCGGGCGGACGATAGCCGGAGGCCTGCAGGATGGCCAGACCCGGCAGGTTCTGCGAGGCCATGGCCACCACGAACAGCGGAATGCCCAGGCTGATGGCGGCCTGCGCGCTGAAGACCGGCGTGGTCCAGACGAATTCGGTCAGGTGCAGATTCAGCTGGTCGGTCTGGATGAGGCCCTGCGCGGCGGCCACGGCCACCGCCACGCCCATCACCACCAGCACGGCGTAGCGCGGCGCCCAGCGCCGGCACAGCAGGTAGGCGGCGCACATGGCCAGCACCAGCGCGGGCTGCTTGCCCAGGCTGGTGAAGACGCCCATGCCGAAATTGAGCAGCACGCCGGCCAGCATGGCCGCGGCGATTTCTCCGGGAATGCGGCGCAGGATGGGATCGATCCAGCCGAACAGGCCACAGGCCAGCGTCAGCGCCGCGGCCAGCACGAAGGCGCCCACGGCTTCATTGAAGGGCACGCCCGCCAGCGCGGTCACCAGCAAGGCCGCTCCGGGCGTGGACCAGGCCATGACGACGGGCAGGCCGGTGCGCAGGCTGTAGGCCGCGCCGCCGGCGCCCAGCACTAGGCTGAGCGAGCCGATCCACGAGCCGATCTGGGCGGCGTTCAGGCCGGCCGCATGGCCTGCCTGCACCATCAGCACGGCGGTGCCGCCGAAGCTCACCAGCACGGCGACCAGGCCGGCGGCGATGGCCGAGGCCGAGATATCGCGGCGGGCGTGGGGGCGGGGAGAGGGAACGGAGTCTGGCTGGGCGGCGCCGCTCATGCGGCACCCGTCAGGCGGCGGTACTTGGCCATGAGCTGCTCCTGGCCTTCGTTCCACTGCGGATGCAGCTCGATGCACTCCACCGGGCAGACCACCTTGCACTGAGGCTCGTCATGATGGCCGACGCATTCGGTGCAGCGGTCGGGGTCAATGACGTAATACTCGTCGCCCATGGAAATCGCGTCGTTCGGGCACTGGGGCTCGCAAACGTCGCAATTGATGCATTCTTCGGTGATGGTCAGGGCCATGATGGGCGGCGGAGTCTGGCTGGGGGCTGGCCCATTGTAGCGCCGGGCCGCGCGGGCTCCCCGGCATGCCCATGCCGGCGACGGGCGTATCAACGCAAAGGGCGCCGCTGGGGCGCCCTTCCGGAGATGACGGGGACGGGTTCGTTCAGCCCGGCCAGGACTGCTCGCGCCGTTCCTTGGCCTTTTCCTGGAGCCAGCGTTCGACCGAGGGGAACACGAACTTGCTGACGTCGCCGCCCAGCTGGGCGATTTCGCGCACGATGGTGCCCGAGATGAACTGGTACTGGTCCGAGGGCGTCATGAACAGCGTCTCGACGTCCGGCAGCAGGTGGCGGTTCATGCCGGCCATCTGGAATTCATATTCGAAGTCGGACACGGCGCGCAGGCCGCGCACGATCACGCGGCCGCCCTGGTCGCGCACGAAGTCCTTGAGCAGGCCGCCGAAGCTCTGCACTTCCACGTTGGGATAGTGGCCGAGCACTTCGCGCGCGATCTCGACGCGCTCGTCGATGCTGAAGAAGGGCTTCTTGTTGCGGCTGTGGGCGATGCCCACCACGACTTTGTCGAAAAGCGCGGCGGCGCGGCGGACCAGGTCTTCGTGTCCTCTGGTCAGCGGGTCGAAAGTGCCGGGATAAACAGCGATGATCATGCGAGCTCCGTACCGTTATAAGTGGTGTACACCATCCTCCGAAGCTCGGATTATTGATCTATTTGCGCAATGCAGCAAATTCCAGCAGATGGTAGTGGACGGCGCCGGCCTTGTCCTGGCGCAGGATCTGGAATCCCGGGGGCGGTTCGACGGGGGTTTCGGCCTCGACATAGACCAGCCCGTTTTCGGTCAGGATGCCCGGCAAGAGCGGCCACAGGCGCGGCAGCCAGCCCTGTCCGAAGGGCGGATCGAGCAGGATCAGGTCAAATCGGGACGCATCCATCCGCTCCGTGACCTGCATCGCGTCGCCCACATGGATGCGTATCATGTCGGCCTTGAGTTTGTCGCGCAGCGTCCGCAGCGCGGACGCCGCCGTCCTGTCGCGCTCGACCATCTGCACATGCGCCACGCCGCGCGAGGCCGCCTCGAAGCCCAGCGCGCCGCTGCCGGCGAACAGGTCCAGCACCTGCTTGTCGGAGAACTCGCCGCCCCACAGGTGATTGAGCCAGTTGAACAGCGTCTCGCGCACCCGGTCGGGCGTGGGGCGCAACGTCTCCACGTCGGGCACGGCAATGGGGGTGCGCCGATATTGGCCCCCAACGATACGAATATACTTGTTACCCATGTTCAGCCGCTTCTTCAAGAAAAAAACCCCTCCGCCCGCCGCGCCGGTTCAGCCCGCGCCGCCGCCGGAGGCCGTGGACGCCGCTCAGGCGCCCGCGATCCCCGCCGCGCCGGCCCAGACGGCCGTCGCGCCCGCCATTCCGGCGCCCGCTTCCACGCAGCATAGCGCCGTCGCACAGCCGGTCGCGTCGCCGGTAGCGCCCGCGTCGTCGGCTCCCGTGGCGCCATCCGCGCCTGCCGCATACACGCCTGCCGCCCACACGCCCGCTGCCGCGCCGGTCGTCACGCCCGCGCCGTCGCTGCCCGCTGCCGCGGCGCCTGTGCCGGCCACGCCCGCGCCTGCTCCGGTGTCCGATGCGCGCAAGGCGCCTGACGCCGCCATTGAACCGCCCATCGCCGCGCAGGCGCCGCCGGTCCAGGCGCCGGCAATTGCCCCGGCGGTTGCTCCGGTCGCTGTTCCGATCATCGCTCCGGCCGTCGAGCAGGCGGTCGCGCCCGTCGCGCCGCCGCCCGTCCCGGCCCCGGTCGCCGAGGCCGCGCCGCCGGCGCAAGAGGCGCCGAAGAAGGCATCCTGGCTGAGCCGGCTCAAGCAGGGCCTGTCGCGCACCGGCCAGAGCATCGGCGGCCTGTTTGTCGGCGTGAAGGTCGACGAGAACCTGTTCGAGGAACTGGAATCGGCGCTCATTATGGCCGATGCCGGATTGGAGGCCACCGAGACGCTGCTCACCGCGCTGCGCGCGCGTGTGAAGAAGGAACGCATCGAGGACCCCGCCAAGGTCAAGGCCGCGCTGCGCCAGCTGCTGGCCGACCATCTGCGCCCGCTGGAGCGTTCCTTCAATCTCAAGGGCGCCAAGCCGCTGGTGGTGATGATCGCCGGCGTCAACGGCGCGGGCAAGACCACGTCCATCGGCAAGCTGGCCCACACCTTCCAGCGCCAGGGCGCCAGCGTGCTGCTGGCGGCGGGCGACACGTTCCGCGCCGCCGCGCGCGAGCAGCTGATCGAATGGGGCAGCCGCAACAACGTCACCGTGATCGCGCAGGATGGCGGCGATCCGGCAGCCGTGGCCTTCGACGCGGTCAATGCCGGCCGCGCGCGCGGCATTGACGTGGTCATGGTGGACACCGCGGGCCGCCTGCCCACGCAGCTGCACCTGATGGAAGAGCTGAAGAAGATCCGCCGCGTCATCGGCAAGGCCGACGCCGCCGCGCCGCACGAGGTGCTGCTGGTGGTCGACGGCAATACCGGCCAGAACGCGCTGGCCCAGATCCGTGCCTTCGACGCCGCCATCAACCTGACCGGCCTGGTCGTGACCAAGCTGGACGGCACCGCCAAGGGTGGCACGCTGGCCGCCGTGGCCGCGGGCAGCCAGGGCGTGCGCCCGGTGCCGGTGTACTGGATCGGCGTCGGCGAAAGCCTGGAAGACTTGCAGCCCTTCGTGGCGGACGAGTTCGCCGGGGCGCTGCTGGCCGATTGATCACGATCGTGATCGCGCCTTGAAACGCCACGGGCGTCCTGCGAAGGACGCCCGTTTTTCATCCGCGACGCGGTGTGGCGGCGGACCTGCGTCCGCCTTACTTCCAGAACGGCTTGCTATGCGCCAGGTCGTCGAAAGCCTGCTGCGCTTCCGTCGCCAGCTCTTCCAGCCGCGCGCTGATCCAGCCCAGCGCGAACCAGGCCTGCGGGTGCGTGGCCGTACACGCCTCGTAGTGTTCCTTGGCCACGGCCAGGTCGTTGATCTCACCCAGGATGTCCTGCACGCGCGACAGCAGCTTGCGGTAGCCGCGCAGCTTGGCGGCGGGCAGCAGCGATTCGGCGAAGGCCAGGCTGTAGCGCAGCCGCTTGCCGCGCTTGCGCAGCTCGTGGCGCGCGGGAATGTCCAGCGCAGCGAACTGCAAGCCCTGGTCGGCGACCTTGCCGTGCCAGCGGCGTAGCCGCCGCGCCAGCTGCTTTTGCAGCCCGGGCGTTTCGGGCTCCGCGCCTTGCAGCGGAATGATGGTGGGCTGCACCAGCGCGCCGGGCACGCCGCCTTCCAGGCGGATGGCCGGCTCGGGCGCGGCGTCCGTGGGCGTGCCGTTGGCGATCGCGTGGCCGTCCGGCGCGGCCGCTGGCGGCGGCACGTCCAGGCTCCATTCCAGCAGGTCCAGCAGCCAGGCCTGGAAGGCCTTGCCGCCGGCGATGGTCCGGGCGTCTTCCTCGGGCGGGGTCGATTCCACGGGGATCACCGGCATGCCGGCGCGGGCCAGCGCGGGCGCCACGGTTTCGTTCAGCACGTCCTGGTCGCGGTTGGCGCCGAAGGCGGCGAAGTGCGCGCGCGCCTGCTGCAGCATGGCGTCGGGCACCGGCGCGATCCAGCCATCGAACAGCTTCCAGGCCGAACGCAGGCGGCGCACGCCCACGCGCAGCTGGTGCACGTGTTCGGAATTGCCGGCGCGGTACACGCCCTCGGTGTCCACTTCGGCCAGCACGGCGGCGTTGCGCGCGATCTGGTCCAGGCATTCGGCTGCGATGGCGCCCATGGCTTGCGGCGGGCTCATGTCCTCGCGCAGCTTGATCGCGGCCGCGCCGCGCGGCGCCCAGAACCGGGCGATGGCCTCGGCGCGGCGCGCCTGATGGTCGTCGCCGGCGGCGGCGTCGACCTCTGCCAGTTTGTGCGCCAGCTGCGCCAGCGCGTCGCCGCGCTCGGACTTGCTGCGCGGGTCCAGCACCAGCGCGTGGCGCTGTTGCCAGCCTCGGGCAGCGGCGAAGATGGCGCGCGGCTTGCCCGACACCAGTTCGAATTCCAGTTCGGATATGGGCAGTTCCAGCGTGCCCGCGCGCAGGATGCCGGTGTCATAGGCCAGCTCGACCATGCCGTGGCGCGTGCGCACGCGGCGCAGCAGGCGCAGCACGTCGGTCTCGTAGCGCAGGCCCAGCTCGCCCTTGATCGCCGCCAGCGGCGCTTCGACATCGGTGCCGGCATAGACCGACAGGTCCAGCACCGGACCGGGCCGCGGGTGATTCATTTCGATGCGGGTGATGGCGTCGGCGCCGGGCATCTTCAGCGTCTGCACCCAGTCGCGGCCTTCCAGCCGCAGGCGGATCGCGATGCGCGCCCGCGCCAGCTCGCGCTCGGGCGTATCGAAGTACATGGCATGCAGGCGGATGCGGGTGGCTTCGCGCTGCTTGATCTCTCGCTGTACGGCTTGGCGAGACGCCGCGGGCACGTGCAGTTTCAGTTCCTGTTCCGGCATGGCGGCGGGTGTCCAACGGCAAAAGCCGAGATCTTAATCAAACGGGAAGGATGATTTGATGACCGGTCATATTTATTTCACAAAACTCACACGGAGCATAGACCGGGCTGCAGTGCATCAACAATCATCCGCACGACGGGCGGTCGGACATTTTCGGCTTTGATTGCGTCCGCGCAATTACCCAGTTTCAGTGATAGGCAAGGGCGGGTCGAACTTTTCTAATTGTAATTGGCGGGCCGGACGCTTTATGCGGGGCCTCGATACCCATACGCGCCCGCCCCGGCATCGCCGGCGACGGGCCATGACAAGAGAAAAGAGAGGGCCCATGAACCGCGCGTATCGCATCGTCCTGAACCGAGGCACCGGCCAGTGGCGGGTGGCCGGCGAGCACGCCCGGGGGCGGGGCAAGAGCCGTTCGCGCGGCGTGGCGCTAGTGGCCGTATTGGCGGCGGCCAGCGCCACGCCTGCCGCACAGGCGCTGGCCGGTGCGGTGGCGATCGGCGACGTGACACCTGCGGTGAACTGGAACGACTCCAATGACCTGGTCATAGGCAATGCCGCGTTCGGTTCGCTGCTGATCGAGTCCCCGGCGACGATCGTGCGCAGCGCCAGCGGCTGGTTGGGAGCGACGCCGGACGGCGTGGGCACGGCGACGGTCTCGGGCCTGGGCGCGTCCTGGGAGGTCAACGGCCGCCTGGTCGTCGGCGCCAACGGCAGCGGCACGCTGATGCTCGCCAATCAAGGCATGGTCTCGGCGGGCGCCAATGGCCAGGGGGGTGTCGAGCTGGCCAGCAATCGCGACGCGGTCGGCGTCATCAACATCGGCAGCGCGCCCGGCGGCGCGGCCGTCGATGCCGCCGGCATCCTGATCGCATCGGAGGTGCGCTTCGGCGCGGGCCGCGGCACGCTGAACTTCAATTCGACGGGGGCCCATAGTTTCGCGCCCGCCCTGAACAGCCAACAGGCGGGGCAGCACCAACTCAATCACTACGCCGGCATCACGTTATTGCTGGGCGACAGTTCGCGGTTCGACGGCGATACCACCGTCACGGGCGGATCCCTGCTGATCACCAACATACTGGGCACCGAGACAGGCCGGATCGACGCCGGCGCGGCGCCTGGCGCCTCGGCCCGGGTCAACGTGTACAACACCGGCGCGACCTGGGCACTGACAGGCAACCTGTTCGTTGGCGGCAGCGGGCCCGGCAATCTGAATATCTATTACCAAGGCACGGTCTCGAATCATTTCGCCACGGTCGATGCGCGGCAGAATGGCGCGGCGACCGTGACGGTTTCGGATGTGGGGGCGCTCTGGAACAATCGCGCGGCGCTGCTGGTCGGCTCAGAGGGTGGCAAGGGCGGCGTGTCAGTCCTGGCGGGAGGGTATGTCGCCAGCGTCGACGGCGTCGTCGGGCGCCAACAGAACGGCAGCGGCGATTTCCTGGTGTCGGGGCGCGGTTCGACCTGGGCCAATGCCGGCGAGCTCAGGGTGGGCGACGTATCCGGCCAGGGCACCCTGAGCATCGAGTCGGGCGGCACCGTCTCGAACCGCGACAGCTATGTGGGCAGCATGAGCGGCAACGGTGAAGTCGTGGTGCGCGGCGCCGGTTCCACCTGGAACAACAGCGGTGCGATGATCCTGGGCTTCGGCGTGGGAACGGGCGCGGGCACCCTGACGATCGGGCAAGGCGGCGCTGTCAACGTCGGCGCCGCCGGCACGGGGATCGTGTCGCTGGCGCCGGACCGGTTCCTGATCTTTCCCACCCGCGGCACCCTCAATATCGGCGCGGCTCCGGGCCAGCCGGCTACGGGTGCGGGCACGCTCAACGCCAGCGCGGTCCAGTTCGGCGCGGGCATCGCCACGCTGAGCTTCAACCATACCGATACCGCCTACCGGTTCGCGACACGGTTGCTGAGCACGGGCAGCGGCGCGCACAGCCTGAACCAGATCGCCGGCACCACGTTCCTGGCGGGCGCCAATGGCGCCTTCCTGGGCAAGACCACGGTGTCTGGCGGCAAACTGGTGGTGCTGGGACAGCTGGGCGGTTCGGCGCAAGTGACGGGCGGGACGCTGCAGTATGGCGATGGCGCCTCTGGCGCGGCCAGCAGGCTGGCCGGCGACCTGAAGGTGTCGGGCGCGGGCAGCACGCTGGCGGTGCAGGGGCCGGCGACGTTGGGGGCGACGGGCGATATCGGCATGGCCGACCACACCACTCTCGACCTCACCGCCGGCGCCAACGGCGCGCCG
Source organism: Achromobacter sp. 413638 (assembly GCF_043119405.1). NCBI lineage: Bacteria > Pseudomonadati > Pseudomonadota > Betaproteobacteria > Burkholderiales > Alcaligenaceae > Achromobacter > Achromobacter sp. 413638. The sequence continues at coordinate 26,252 of NZ_JBICCO010000018.1, read as the reverse complement.
CTGCGCGCCAACACGGTGACGCTCGGCGCCGACGTGACCTTCCGGCTGGGCGGCGTCGACAGCGCCAGCCCGGCCGAGGTCGTGCTGATCGACACCGCCGGCGGCATCAACGGTGACTTCGCCAGGATCAGCACCGGCGGCTTCGCCGGCGCCGTGGACTACCTGAGCGTCAACACGCGCAAGTCGGCGGACACGTTGCAGTACCTGGCCCGCTACGGCCTGGCCTGGACCGCCGGCAACAACCTGGCGCATGGCACGTTCACGCTGGCCAACGCCACGGATCGCTTCACGGTCGGCGCGGCGCTGGCCGACCAGGCCGCCAATGCCGCGACCGGCTGGAACGGAACCACGCTGACCAAGGCCGGCGCCGGGACGCTGGTGCTGAGCGGCGCCAATACCTACAGCGGCGGCACGACGGTCTCGGGCGGCACCTTGCAGGTCGAGCGCGACGCCAACCTGGGCGACGCCGCCGGGGGGCTGGCGCTCAACGGCGGCACGCTGGCGACCACGACGTCGTTCGATACGGCGCGCGCCATCACGGTGACGCAATCTGGCGGCTTCGACGTCGCCGCCAACACCACGCTGGGCCTGACAGGGGTGTTGTCCGGCGGCGGCGATCTCATCAAGGCCGGCGAGGGCGTGCTCGACCTGAAGGGCGATGGCGCCGGCTTCACCGGCCGCACGCTCGTCAACGGCGGCCGGCTGGCGATCAACGGCCGGCTGGGCGGCTCGCTCGACGTGGGCGCCGGCGGCGTGCTGGGCGGCAACGGGACGATAGGCGCGGGCGCGGGCTCGCGCGTGGCGGTCGGCGCCGGCGGCGTCCTGTCGCCGGGCAACTCCATCGGCACGCTGACCATCGACGGCGATCTGCTCATGCAGGGCGGCGCACGCTTCGTGGTTGAAACCGATCCGGCCGGCGCCGGCGCGGATCTGGTCCGCGTCACCGGCAATGCCACGCTCAATGGCGGCGCGGTGGCGCATGTCGGCGCCCAGGGCGACTATGCGCTGAATGCCAGCTACACCCTCATGGAAGTGCGCGGCACGCTGTCCGGCCGCTTCGATGCCGTGTCCTCCGACTTCGCCTTCCTGACGCCGAGCCTGGCCTACGATTACGGCGCCGGCCGCGTGTCGCTGAGCCTGGCGCGCAACGATACCCGCATGGCCTGGACGGGGGCGACGCGCAACCAGCGCGCCGCGGCCGCCGCCATCGACAGCATCGGCATGGGCAGCGGCAACCGGCTGTACGACGCCGTGGTGCGTCTGCCGGACGATCCGGCGCTGCTGCATGCGGGGTTCGATCAGTTGTCCGGTGAACTGCATGCCTCGGCCAAGACCCTGCTGTTGCAGGACAGCCGTTATCTGCGCGATGCCATGAGCGACCGTCTGCGCGAGGCCGCCGACGGCGCGCGTTCCACGCCCCTGCTGGCCGCCGCCGGGAAGGATGCGGGGGCGCTGGCAACCGGCGGGCAGGAGGGCGCGTATGGGCCGGCCAGCTGGATCCAGGGCCTGGGCGCCTGGAGCCGGACCGACGGCGACGGCAACGCGGCCGCGCTCAAGCGTTCCAGCGGCGGCTTCCTGATGGGGCTGGACGCGCCGCTCGCCCAGACCTGGCGGGTCGGCGTGATGGCCGGCTACAGCCGCAGCGATTTCGATGTGAACGACCGCGCCTCTTCGGGCCGCAGCGACAACTACCATCTGGGCGCCTACGGCGGCGGCCAATGGGGCGGGCTGGGCCTGCGCGGCGGCGTGGCCTACAGCTGGCACGACATCGCCACCCGCCGCTCGGTCGCCATGCCTGGCTTCTCCGACCGTCTCAAGGCCGGCTATGACGGCCGCAGCGCCCAGGCCTACGCGGACCTGAGCTATCGCATCGACCTGTCCGCCGTCGCGCTGGAACCCTTCGTCAACCTGGCTTACGTCAATCTGCGCACCGGCGGCTATCGCGAGAGCGGCGGCGCGGCCGCGCTGCATGCGGCAGGCCAGACGAGCGAGACGATCTTCTCGACCCTGGGCGCGCGGGCCACGTCGCGCTTCGAACTGGGCGGTGCGCAGGCCGCGCTGCGGGGATCGCTGGGATGGCGTCACGCCACGGGCGATGTGAAGCCGCAGGCCACGCAAGCGTTCTCCGCGGGCGAATTCTTCACGGTGGCGGGCGTGGCGCTCGCCAGGAACAGCGCGGTGATCGAGGCCGGCCTGGATCTGCAGGCCACTCGCAAGACCAGCGTCGGCCTGGCCTATCAGGGTCTGCTATCGGGGGCGGCGCGGGACCATGGCGTGCGCGCGAACCTGACCGTTCGTTTCTAGGCGCGGCAGGCTCGCGCCGTCCAGGCGGCGCGAGCCGTCCGTGCACAAGGGCCGTCGCACGGATTCAGCCTTCCAGGAAATCCTCGGGATCTTCCTCGATCTGCTCCAGCGTCTGCGCCAGCAGGGTGGGGAAGTCCTCGCACACGTAGTCGATGGAATCCGGATCGTGGGTAAAGGCGATGATCTGCCCCGGCCTGCCTTGCGTCGTGGGCGTGTGGTCCAGCATCAGCATCAGGGTTGGCGCGGAAAACCCGGCGAAGGGCAGCCAGCCTTCCTGGAACCAGCCGTCCTGGATCCGCGGGTCGCGCGGCGTGGGCTGCCCGTAGCCGGCATAGCGCGGCGCGCGGGTGCGCAGGCCGCGCCACTGCTTGAGCGCGTCCTGCAACGGCAGGAAGTCGTAGCCCGTCAGATAGCCCTGGCGCGCGAACACGGGCTTGTACGACGGTCCGCCGTTGGCCGCCAGCCAGGCCGCCTTCAAGGCCGGATCGATCTCGAAGCCCAGTTCCTGTTCGGCGGCTGCGATGTCGGCCTCGGTAGTCTTGGGCTTGAGCCGCAGCGGCTGATCGTTGTCCTGGTAGAACGCCTTGAGCGCCGACACAAAAGCGGGGAATTCCATGGATGGCCTGCCATGCAAGGGGAGGGAAGGCAGATGATAGCGCCCGGTCTCGCGCGAAAATCCGGCGCGTGCGTGCGCGCTTGCTGCGTTCGAGCGGACCTTCTTGCCCTTCGGCGGACCCAGGCAAAAAAAACCGCCCGTTGCCGGGCGGCGCAAAGGAACGCGGGGGCGGGCGGCGTCAGAGGATGCGTTTGCGCGCCTGCGTGATCAGGATCTCGGCCAGCACCACGACCGCGAAGATGGAGGCCAGCACCAGGGCCACGCGGTCCCACTGGAACAGGTTCAGCGCGGTGTCCAGCGCCATGCCGATGCCGCCGGCGCCGACCAGGCCGAGCACGGCGGATTCGCGCACGTTGATGTCCCAGCGCAGCAGCACGATGGACCAGAACGCCGGCCGGATCTGCGGCCAGTAGGCGTACCAGATTACGGCGGACTTGCTGGCGCCGGTGGCGGTCACGGCCTCGATCGGGCCGCGTTGCGCCTCTTCGACCGCTTCGCCCACCAGCTTGCCGACGAAGCCGATCGAACGGAAAGCGATGGCCAGCGTGCCCGCCAGCGCGCCGGGGCCGAAGATGGCGATGAACAGCAGCGCCCAGACCAGCGAGTTGACCGAGCGGCTGGACACCAGGATCAGCCGCGCCAGCATATTGATGGTCCGGCTGGGCGTGAGGTTGTTCGCCGCCAGCAGCCCGACCGGCACCGCCAGGATCACCGACAGGATGGTGCCCAGCGTGGCGATGTGCAGGGTCTCGACCAGCGCGGCGTGCACGCCGCCCGGGTAATAGGCCCAGTCCACCGGCCACATGCGCCGGAACAGGTCGGCCATCTGCTCGGGCGCGTCGTACAGGAACTCCGGGATGATCTCGACGCCGCGCATGGCCTGGCCGATGGCGAGCGCCAGCAGCAGGTAGAGCGCGAAGCGCAGCAGCCGCTGGCCCAGGCTGTAGCGGTGCCATTCGCGCGGCGCGCCGGCGTTGCGCAGGGTGGCGTGCGCGTTCATTCGTCCGCCTCCGCCTTGCGCGTCGCGGCGGTTGCGCCGCGCGTGTTCAATCCCGTATTCGACGTCGGGGCGGAACCCAGGCCGCGCGCGCCGGCGAAGCGCCCTTGCAGGATGCGGTCGAAGCCCAGGTTGTCCAGGAACACCGCGCGCACGAAGCCGGCCAGGATCTCGCCCAGCATGATGATGGCGATCAGGGTCAGCAGGATGGCGCTGACGAAGTCGTAGTCAAAGCGCTGGAAGGCCGAGAACAGCGTGCCGCCGACCCCGCCCGCGCCGACGATGCCCACCATGGTGGAGTTGCGCAGGTTGGAATCGAACTGGTAGGTGGCGAAGCCGATGAAGCGCGCGAACACCTGCGGCAGCACGCCGAAGGCGAGCACGTTGCCGAAGGACGCGCCGGTGGCGCGCACCGCCTCGACCTGCTTGAGCGAGATCTCCTCGATGGCCTCGGTGAACAGCTTGCCGATGAAGCCGATCGAGGCCACCGTCAGCGCCAGGATGCCGGCCAGCGCGCCGAAGCCCACGGCCTTGACGAACAGGATGGCGACGATCACCGGATGCAGCGCGCGGCACAGCGCCACCAGCGCGCGCGCCGGCCACGAGACCCAGGCCGGCATCAGGTTGCGCGCGCCCAGCAGGCCCACCGGCAGCGCGCAGGCGATGCCCAGCACCGAGGCCAGCACGGCGATCTCCAGGCTTTCGGCGATGCCCTTCCACAGCGTGGCGGGCTTCTCGAAATTGGGCGGGAACATGCGCGCCAGGAAGGTGGACGCATGGCCCAGCCCGGTCTCGAAGCGGTTCCAGCTGAAGTCCAGCTGCGCGCCCGCGTACAGCGTGTAGAGCAGCAGCAGGACCGCGCCGGCCTTGACGCGGCCGGACAGGGCGAAGGGGCGGGCGCCCCGCTGTGGAATCATTCCAGCCAAGACTCGCCTCCGTAGATGGTCTTGAGCATGGCGGCGTCCAGGCCCTGTCCGTCGCCGTCGTAGACCACGCTGCCGCCGGACATGCCGACGATGCGCGTGGCGTAGCGTCGGGCCAGCTCCACGTCGTGGATGTTGACGATGACGGGGATGCCGCTGGCGTCGCCCTGCGCCGCCAGCAGTTCCATGATCTCGACCGAGGTCTTGGGATCCAGCGACGAGGTCGGCTCGTCGGCCAGCAGCAGCTGCGGGCGCTGCATCAGCGCGCGGGCGATGCCCACGCGCTGGCGCTGGCCGCCCGACAGCGCGTCGGCGCGCTGGTCGGCGAAGCCGGCCAGGCCCACGGTGTCCAGCAGCCGGTAGGCGTGCTCGATGTCCTCGGGCTCGAAGCGGCGGGTCCAGGCCTTGAAGGCCGAGGTGTAGCCGAGCCGGCCGGTCAGCAGGTTCTCCATGACCGTCAGGCGCTCGACCAGGTTGTATTCCTGGAACACCATGCCGATGCGGCGGCGCGCGCGGCGCAGGGCCGCGCCGCGCACGCGCGCCAGGTCCACCGAGTCCTGCCCCGACCGCAGCGTGATCTCGCCCCGGGTCGGTTCGATCAGCCGGTTGATGCAGCGCAGGAGCGTGCTCTTGCCGGTGCCCGAGGGGCCGATGATGGCGGTCAGGCCCTGGCCCGCCACCTCCAGGTCGATGCCGTTGAGCACCGGGCGGCCGGCCCGGTATTCCTTCACCAGGCCGGAAATGCGTAGCGACGTGCTCATGCGGCTTACTTCTTGCTCTTGGCGGTTTCGCGGTCGTAGGCGGCGCGGTTGAAGCTCTCGCCGCCCGATTCGGCGACCTGGCGCACGATGGCCCAGTCCTTCTGGTAGGTCACCGGATAGAAGCGGTCGGCGCCGTCGAAGGCCTTGGACATCTCCGCCGGGAAGCGGTAGTCGTAGAAGCACTTGAGCATCTGGTCGCGGAACTTCGGCTCCAGGTCATGCGCGTAGGCGAAGGACGAGGTGGGGAATTTCTCGCTGCGGTAGATCACGCGGAAATCGGCCTCCTTGACCTGGCCGCGCTCGACCATGCGCTTGAACACGTCCGAGGCCACGGCGGCGGCGTCGTAGTCGCCGGAGTTCACGCCCATGACCGACTGGTCGTGTTTGCCCGAGAAGATCACCTTGTAGTCCTTGTCCGGCGTCAGCCCTTCCTTCGGGAACAAGGCCACCGGCGCCATGTGGCCGGAGTTGGACGAGGGCGCGGTGTGCGCCAGCTTCTTGCCCTTCAGGTCGGTCAGCTTCTGGTACGGGCTGTCCTTCTTGACGATGACGATCAGGTTGTAGCCCTGGAAGCCGTCGGCATAGCCCTTGACCGCGAAAGGCACGGCGCCGGCGATGTTGACCGCGAAGGCGGTCGGGCCGGTGGAGAAGCCGCCCACGTGCAGGCGGCCCGAGCGCATGGCCTCGATCTCGGCGGCGTTGCTCTGCACCTGGTAGAACACCACGCGCTTGCCGGTGCATTCCGACAGGTGCTTAGTGAAGGGCTTGAAGATGTCTTCATAGACCGCCGGATCTTCCACCGGCGTGTAGGTGAACACCAGGGTGGACGGGGTCTTCAGCTTGGCCGGATCGGTGGGCGTGTCGGCCACCAGGTCCTTGTTGGCGTCGCAGTACATCTGGTCCAGGTCGCCCCGGTTGGGGCAGGCGTCGGCGGCTTGCGCGGCGGACGCGCCCAGGGCGAACGCGGCCAGCGCGGCCGTTTGCAGCAGGCGCAAGGCGTGCATCGTGTGTCTCCTCTTTCTATGTCTATGTGACTTGTCACTGAATTCAATCTGAATTCAAACATGGAAGAAGAGGGCTCACACTTGGGAAAGTCCCTGCCTTTCTTTTCGGCTTTTGTTCGCTTTGTTCGGTTCGTGTTCGCTTTTGCTCGTGGCCGGCAGGTCAGCCGCGATAGCCCAGCTTGCGCGAGATCTCCTGCGCGCAGGCCAGCAGCGGCCGGGCGATGCTGCCGTCCCAGGCCACGTCGAACAGCCCGGTCGGACCCAGGCTGGTCAGCGCCAGCGCGATGTTGCCGGTGCTGTCGAACACCGGCACCGACAGCGCGTCCACGCCGGGCAGCGGATTGCCCAGCGCGCGCGCCATGCCGTGCACGCGGATGTCGGCCAGCTGCGCCTCGACGTTGGCGCGCGAGGCCTTGCGCGGCGGCGTCAGGCTGGCGATGACGGCGGTGTCGCCCTCTTCGCGGGCGATGTAGTGCTCGCTGACCTTGGGCGGCAGCCAGGCGGCGAACACCAGCCCGGTGGCGGTGTGCAGCATGGACATGACCGTGCCCTTGCGCATGTTCACGTGCACCGGATAGCTGGCCTCGGTCATGTGGATCATGGTCGGGCCGTGCGAGCCCAGCACGGCGATGCCCAGCGTGTGGCCGATCTCGGATTGCAGCTTGGCGATCTCGGGCATGGCGATGCGCACCGGGTCCAGCCGCTGCAGGCTGACCAGCCCCATCTGCAAGGCGAACGGTCCCAGCTCGTACTGGCCGGTGGCGCCGTCCTGCTGCACCAGGCCCACGCGGATGAAGCTGACCAGATAGGGGTGCGCCTTGGCCGAGGTCATGCCGGCGCCGGCAGCCAGGTCGCGCAGCGTCAGCGGCTTGCCGGCGTCCACCAGCGCGGCCAGCAGCGGCACGCCGACCTCGATGGACTGGATGCTGCGGCGGCCATCGTTGGCCGCGGCGGGAGTGGCCTTGGGCGCGGATTGCGGGGTGGTTTTCGGTGTGGTCGCCACGGCGGTTTCCAGGGTAAGGGTCAGGCGCGGGCGGCCAGCAGCCGTTCGGCCATTTCGACGAAGCCCGCGCCGCCATGGCCGGCGGCCACATAGGCCGGCCGGCGTTGCAGGCGGTGCAGCTGCGACTGGATGTTGGCCACGCCGACCGAGATCGGGAAGTAGGCGAACATGGGCTCGTCGTTGGGCGAGTCGCCGATGAACAGCGTGCTGTCCAGCAGGGTCGCCACGTCAGCGCCGAACTCGCGCTGGAACAGGGTCTGGGTCATGGTCAGCTTGTCGTAGTCGCCGAACCAGCCGTTGACGTGGATGGAGCTGACCTTGGCCTGCGCGCCGGCGGCCTCGAAGATCGCCACGATGCGGCCCACGTCGGCTTCGGGCAGGGGCGGCACGTCCTCGCAGAAATCGATGGCCAGGTCGGCCTTGCGGTAGTCCTGGTCGCTGGCCACGGCGGCGCCCGGCACCTCGGCCAGCACGCGGTCGCGGATGGCGTCCAGCCGGGCGCGGCTGGCCTGGCGGGCGGCGGCGTCTGTCCAGTAATGCGCGGTCATGCGGCGGGCCTGGCGGTCGTAGGCATAGTAGAAGGCCCCGTTCTCGCCGACCACGGCGCGCACCGGCCACATGCGGGCGATGTGGTCGCACCAGCCGGCCGGGCGGCCGGTGATGGGCACCACCAGGATGCCGGCCTGTTCCAGGCGCTCCAGCGCGGCGTAGGCGTCGGCCGGCAGGCGGCCGTCGGTGGTCAGCGTGTCGTCGATGTCCGTCAGCACGACGCGGACGGCGGCCGCGACGGCGGAAGGCATGGCCGCAAGGGCTTGCATGGCGTTTTTCCTTGGTTTTCCTGGGGGAAGGCTTCGGCCGGGAGTTTAACCGCAGCCCCCCGGCCGCCAGGGGCGGTAAAATCCGGACTTTCCCGCCTGGTTTGCGTCCAACCCATGTCCGTCCAGTTGTCCTCCCTGCCCGGTTCCGAGCCGGAATCCTACGGCATCGCCTCGGTCTCCGAGATCATCGCCGAGCTGCGCGCCGGCCGCATCGTCATCCTGGTCGATGAGGAAGACCGCGAGAACGAGGGCGACCTAGTCATGGCCGCCGAGTTCGTCACGCCCGAAGCCATCAATTTCATGGTCACGCACGGCCGCGGCCTGGTCTGCCTGACGCTGACCGAAGAGCGCTGCCGCCAACTGGACCTGCCGCTGATGGCCGCCCGCAACGGCACGCGATACGGCACCAATTTCACCCAGTCGATCGAGGCCGCCGAGGGCGTCGAGACCGGCATCTCGGCCGCCGACCGCGCCCGCACCATCCAGGTGGCGGTGGCGCGCGACGCCAAGCCGTCCGACCTGGTGCAGCCCGGCCACATCTTCCCGGTGCGCGCGGTGCCCGGTGGCGTGCTGGTGCGCGCCGGCCACACCGAGGCCGGCTGCGACCTGACCGCCATGGCCGGCCTGACGCCCGCCGCCGTGATCTGCGAGATCCTCAAGCCCGACGGCACCATGGCGCGCCTGCCCGACCTGGTGCAGTTCGCCCGCCAGCACCAGCTCAAGATCGGCACCATCGCCGACCTGATCCAGTACCGCAGCGAGCATGAATCCATCGTCAAGCGCCTGGGACGGCGCCGCATGCAGACCGCCTGGGGCGAGTTCGACGCGGTGGCCTACCAGGACGCCGCCACCGGCTCGGCCCACCTGGCCCTGGTGCACGGCACGATCCACCCCGACGCTGAAACCCTGGTGCGCGTGCACGAGCCGGCCTCGGTGCTGGACGTGCTGGACACCGGCGTCAGTCCGCACAGCTGGAGCGTGCCCAACGCGCTGGCGGCGATCACCGCCTCGCCGGCCGGCGTGCTGGTGCTGATGAACTGCCAGTCCTCGGCCGAGCACCTGTTCGGCCAGATCGCCGGCTGGGACGGCGCCAAGGCCCCGGCCGAGCCGGCCAGCGCCGACCGCCACGGCCTGCGCACCTACGGCATCGGCGCCCAGATCCTGCGCGACCTGAACGTGGGCCAGATGAAGCTGCTGGCCAAGCCGCGCAAGATGCCCAGCATGGCGGGCTTCTCGCTCACCATTACGGGTTACGATTGCGACCCTCCCGAATCTTCCCGCAACACACAGAAGGCCGACACATGAACCCTTACATTCTCACCCCCGACCTGAACGGCGAAGGGCTGCACATCGGCATCGTGCGCGCCCGGTTCAACGAGGAAATCGGTCAGGCCGAGCTGGAAGCCTGCCTGAAGGAACTGGCCGAGCTGGGCGTGGACGAGCGCGACGTGATGGTCGCCACCGTGCCTGGCGCGCTGGAACTGGGCGTGGCCCTGTCGCACATGGCCGAAACGTTCGAATTCGACGCCCTGATCGCGCTGGGCGCGGTCATCCGCGGCGAAACCTATCACTTTGAAGTGGTCAGCAATGAAATGGCCACGGCAATCACCCGCATCTCCCTCGAAACCGGCATCCCCATCGCCAACGGCGTGCTGACCGTCGACACCGACGAGCAGGCGCAGGCGCGCGCCGCCGGCAAGGGCCGCGACTGCGCCCAGGTGGCCGTCGAAATGGCCAACCTGGTCGCGGCGCTGGAACCCGAGGAAGAAGACGAAGACGACGAGGACGAAGATTTTGACGACGAAGAAGACGACGACCAGCGCTGATAGCGCGGCGCAAGCGCGCGCCAACGCCCGCAGCGCCCGCCGCCGCGCCCGCGAATTCGCGCTGCAGGGCGTATACGCCTGGCTGCTGCGCGGGGGCGAGGGCACGCAGGACGCCGGCGAGATCGACGCCCATCTGCGCGACACCGAGGATTTTTCCGAGGCCGACGCGCAATGGTTCAAGACCTTGCTGCATGGCGTGCTGCGCGAGGCGCCCACGCTGCGCGAGCGTTTCACGCCCTACGTCGACCGCCCGCTGGCCGAGCTGTCGCCCGTCGAACACGGCATCCTGCTGATCGGCAGCTTCGAACTGATCCATCACGTCGAAGTGCCGTACAAGGTCGCCATCAATGAAGCCGTGGAACTGGCCAAGTCCTTCGGCGGCACCGACGGCTTCAAGTTCGTCAACGGCGTGCTCGACAAGCTGGCGGCCGACGTGCGCGCGCACGAGGTCCAGGCGGCTGCGCAGCAGCGGCGCTGAGCGGGCCTGCCCGCCGCGCCGCGCGTCTCCCTCTCCAGGGAGGCGCGCCCGCGCACCGGCAGGGCCGGACTGCACGGTGGCGGCAGCATTGGAGTCAACGACGGTCCGCAAGGGCCGGACAGCGGAGTCGCCGTGGCGTCCGAATTCGATTTGATCGCGCGCTATTTCACGCGGTCGGCGCCCGCCGGCCTGCTGGGCGTGGGCGACGACTGCGCGCTGTTTCCCGCGCCTGCTGGCGAGCAGATCGCCACCAGCACCGACCTGCTGCTGGAAGGGCGGCATTTCTTTCCCGACGTCGATCCCCGTTCGCTGGGGCATAAATCGCTGGCCGTGAACCTGTCCGACCTGGCCGCCATGGGCGCGCGCCCGATCGGCTGCGTGCTGGGCCTGGCGCTGCCCCGGCTGGACGAACCCTGGCTGGCGGCCTTCGCCGACGGTTTCCATGCGCTGGCGGCCGTCCATGGCTGCCCGCTGATCGGCGGCGACACCACCCGCAGCGCGCATGACCTCGCCATCAGCGTGACCGTGTTCGGCGCCGTGCCGGCGGAACTGGCGCTGCGCCGCGACGGGGCGCGCGCCGACGACGATATCTGGGTGTCCGGCGAACTGGGCGCGGCCGACGTGGCCTACCGCCTGCTCGATGGCCAGTATCCGGCCGACCCGCAGCGGCTCGCCGCCACCCGGCGCGCGCTGGAATGGCCCGAGCCGCAGGTGGCGCTGGGCATGGCGCTGCGCGGCGTGGCGCGGTCCGCCATCGACATCTCCGACGGCCTGCTGCAGGACCTGGGCCACATCCTGGCCGCCAGCCGGGTGGGCGCGGCGCTGGACTACGCCAGCCTGCCCGTGGCCACGGCGCTGGACGGCATGCCCGAGGACCAGCGCCTGCGCGCCATCCTGGGCGGCGGCGACGTCTACCAGCTCTGCTTCACCGCGCCGGCCGCGCGCCGCGACGAGGTCTCGCGCGCCGCCCTGGCCGCCGGCGCGCGCGTCACGCGCATCGGCCGCGCCACGGCGCAGCCGGGACTCACGGTGCTGGATGCGCGAGGCCGGCCCATGGACGCGCTGCCGCGAGGCTACGATCACTTCCCGGCGGCCTGAGCCGCCACCCCTCTGGATATCGGCCGACACCATGCCTGCCAACGACTCCCATTCCCCCACCATGCGCGAGCGCAGGCGGGCAGCCTATCCCACGCTGGCCTGGGTCTGTCGCGATCCGGGGCGGCTGATCGCCTTCGGGCTGGGCAGCGGCCTGATCCGCCCGGCCTCGGGCACCTGGGGCACCGTGCTGGCCTGGATCATCTGGGTGGCCGCCGCGCCGGCCGCGACCGATCTGATGATCGGCGTGTTCCTGGCGCTGGCTTTTTTGTATGGCTGCTGGGCCTGTGACCGCGTGGGCCGGGAACTCCAGCAGCCGGATCACGTCGGAATGGTCTGGGACGAGATGGTGGCGTTCTGGCTGGTGCTGTGGCTCACGCCGGCGGGCTGGCTGCCGCAGGCCGTGGCGTTCGTGCTGTTCCGCGCGTTCGACATCGTCAAGCCGCCGCCCATCAAGTTCTTCGATGCCCGCTTGAAGGGCGGATTTGGCGTCATGTGGGACGATATCGTCGCGGCGGGCTATGCCCTGCTGATCATGGCGCTGGCGGTGCGCACAGGAGTCTTCGCATGAACTCGCAATCTCACGCCCCTTCGTCCGGCCAGCCGGCCGCGCCGCTGGCGCAGGCCACTATCCTGGGCCTGTCGGAACTGCTGGGCGATGCGCTGCGGCGCCACGGCTGGATGCTGGGCTCGGCTGAGTCCTGCACCGGCGGCCTGCTTGCCGGCGCATTCACGGCCGTGGCCGGATCTAGTGACTGGTTCGAGCGCGGCTTCGTCACGTACAGCAACCAGGCCAAGGTCGACGAGCTGGACGTGTCGCCCGACGCGCTCAATCATTTCGGCGCGGTCAGCGAACCGGTGGCGCTGGAAATGGCCACCGGCGTGCTGCTGGCGGCGCCGGCCGCGCACGTGGCGGTGTCGACCACCGGCATCGCCGGACCGGGCGGCGCCACGCCGGGCAAGCCGGTGGGCATGGTCTGCTTTGGCTTCGCCATGCGCAACGGCGATGGCATCAGCAGCCGCGCGGTCACTCATGTGTTTCCTGGCGACCGGGCGCAGGTGCGCCAGGCCGCGGTGGAATACGCGCTGCGGGGACTGCTGGAATTCGTCGGGGCGCCGGTCAACCGGCGTTGAGGCCGCCGCGCCGGGCGCGATGCGTCCGGCCTGGATGTGCAACGGGGCTGCCATGGGCAGCCCCGTTTTCTTTTGCCGTCGCAACAAGGCCCCGCTGTCGGCAGCCGGTCCGCGTCGGCGGGCGCCGTCCGTGGGGCGCGTCGTGTCAGCGTACCGCGTTGATCGCGTCGCGCAGGCCCTTGGCGGCCGCGCCGGCCGCTTCGCGCCAGTCGTCGCCGCCGCTGGCGTAGATGATGGCGCGCGAGGAATTGATCATCATGCCGCTGCGCGCGTTGTTGGCGCCGGCGTTCACGGTGGCGGTGATGTCGCCGCCCTGCGCGCCGATGCCCGGCACCAGCAGCGGCACCGCGTCGCCGATGCGCTGGCGCACCGCGGCCAGCTCGTTCGGGAAGGTCGCGCCCACCACCAGGCCGCACTGGCCGTTGGCGTTCCACTTGTCGGCCACCAGGCCCGCCACGTGCAGGTACAGCGGCTGGCCGTCTTCCATCTTCAGGAATTGCAGGTCCGAGCCGCCGGGGTTGGACGTGCGGCACAGCACGATCACGCCGCGGTCGCGCCAGGCCAGATAGGGCTCGACCGAGTCCAGGCCCATGTAGGGGCTGACGGTCAGCGCGTGCGCCTGGTAGCGCTCATAGGCTTCGCGCGCGTAGTTCTCGGCGGTGGAGCCGATGTCGCCGCGCTTGGCGTCCAGCACGATGGGCAGGTCGGGATGCTTGTCGCGAATGTGGGCGCACAGCGCTTCGAGTTGTTCCTCGGCGCGGTGGGCGGCGAAGTAGGCGATCTGCGGCTTGAAGCTGCAGGCGTAGGGCGCGGTGGCGTCGACGATCTCGCGGCAGAACTGGAAGATCGCGTCCGGCTTGTCCTGCAGTTCGCGCGGGAAGCGCTGCGGATCGGGATCCAGCCCGACTTGCAGGAGTGATTGCCGGGACGTCCAGGCGTGTTCGAGTTTTTGCAGGAAATTCATGGGGATTCAGTGCAGTTTGACCCGAGGACGGGTACGGCGCATGAGCAGGCGCGCCAGGGCCAGGGAAGCGGTGCGCGAAAAGCCCAGCACCGCCTTGTGGTGCATCAGGTGCAGGCTCATGTACATCAGGCGTGCCAGTGTACCGCTTACGAACAGTCCCCGTCCGGCCAGCTTGCCCATCAGGCTGCCCACGCCGGCGTCCTGCCCCAGCGACACCAGCGAGCCGTGATCCTGGTAGACGTAGGGCTCCACGGGCTCGGGCGCGCCGCGCAGGCGGGCGGCGAGCTTCTTGACCAGGTAGTCGGCCTGTTGATGCGCGGCCTGGGCGCGGGCCGGCACGCTGCGCCCGTCGCGCCAGGGCACGGCGCAGCAGTCGCCCAGCGCCAGCACGTGCGGATCGCTGGTTTCAAGCCGTTCGTTCACTTCGAGCTGGCCCAGCTTGTTCAGCGGCAGGCCCAGGTCGGCCAGCAGGGCGGGGCCCTGGATGCCGGCCGCCCACATGCACAGCCGCGCGGGGAACTGGCGGCCGTCGGCGGTCAGCACGGCATCGGCGCCCACTTCCGCGACGCGGCAGGACGTTTCCACGCGGATGCCCAGCTCGGTCAGGCGCGCGGTCGCGGCCTGCGAGATCTTCTCGGGCAAGGCGGACAGGATGCGCGGCGCGCCCTCGACCAGCGTGATCGCCAGGTCGCGCTCCGCGCGGAAATTCGGCAGGCCGTAGGCGCTGACCACGTGGCTGGCCTCGACCAGCTCGACCGCCAGCTCTACGCCGGTGGCGCCGCCGCCCACGATCACCAGGTCCAGCCGCGCGGACGGATCGCGCACCTTGGCCTGATCCACCAGCACCATGGCCTTGAGCATGGTCAGGCGGAACTGTTCGGCATTCTCGGTCGAGTCCAGCGTGACCGCGTGTTCGGCCGCGCCCGGCGTGTTGAAGAAGTTGGAGGCGCTGCCCAGCGCCAGCACCAGCGTGTCGTAGCCCAGCTCGCGGCGCGGCAGCACTTCCTGTCCCTGCGGATCGGCCACCGCGTCCACGGTGATGAGCCTGCGCTCCCGGTCCACCGAGACCAGTCGGCCTTGCGCGAAGGAAAAACCGTTCATGTGGGCCAGCATCAGGTAGGACAGGCCTTCCTGGTGGATGTCCAGCGTGCCCGCCGCGGCTTCGTGTAGCGAGGGTTTCCAGATATGGAAGGGTCGGCTGTCGACCAGCGTGACGCGTTCGCGGCCATGGACGCGGCCCAGCTTGGCCGCCAGCTCCAGGCCGCCGGCGCCGCCGCCGACGATGACGATGCGTTCCGAGGATGAGGCGGACGTCGATGTAGGCATCATGGCTCCCAGCCAATCACGAACCGCCAGTATAGACAGAGCCGCCTGAATACTGGCGCCACCAATTGCCAGACGGCCAAGGCGCAACCACCGCAACCCACTGCGCCCGCAACCAGGCCAGCATCGCCGCGACCCGCGCAGCGCCCGCAGCCAGCGGGGCCGCGCGGAGCCGGCTTTGCCGGTCCGCGGCGGCGCCCCCTTGAGGGGGGAGGCGCATAGCGCCTCGGGGGTGGGCCCTCTCTTTCAATGCATGACGAAGCGGCTCACGGCGACGCCCACCCACACGGCGACAGTGAACAGCAGCAACAGCATCACCGCCGCGCTGCCCAGGTCCTTGGCCCGGCCCAGCAGCGGATGCGTCTCGACCGACAGCGCGTCGGCCAGCGCCTCGATGGCGGAGTTGACCAGCTCCACCGCCAGCACCAGGATCACGGTGCCGATCAGGAAGAAGACCTCGACCGTGGTGCGGCCCAGGAAGAATGCGGCGGGGATGAGCAGCACGGCCAGCGCCAGTTCCTGGCGGAAGGCGGCCTCATACTTGATCGCGGCCTGCAGGCCCTGCAGCGAATAGCGCAATGCGTTGAGGATGCGGCGCAGGCCGCCGGTGCTTTTATAGGGCGAGGGATGCGGGTTCTGTGACATGGATGAGCAGGAAAGCCGAGTGTGGCGGCTTTTTAACAGATATGGGTTGCCCGCGTGGCGGTGTTTCCCATGCTTACAGCGATCATCGGGACGTGCTATACCCTCGCCACGCGCCGGGCCGTGATATCGCTCATCGACGAGACGCCCGCCGCCCTACCATCTCACTCTTCCCACCAACGCGCCCGTCCGCCGGTCAATCGGCGGCCGCCTGCCGGCGCTTCAAGACCCTGGCAATCCATGCTTGAACGTTTGAACTCAGAATCCCTGTCGCAGCTGCCCAAGGACGTGGAGCTTCCTGGCTATGACCGCAGCCGGGTCACGCCCGGCATCGTGCATCTGGGGCTGGGCGCGTTTCACCGCGCGCATCAGGCCGTGGTGACCGACATGGCGATGGCCGCCAGCGGCGACCTGAGCTGGGGCATCCTGGGCGTGTCGCTGCGCAGCCCGGCCACGCGCGACGCGCTGACGCCGCAGGACGGGCTGTATACGCTGGCGCTGCGCGATGCCGGGGACGACGGCCAGCCCACGGAGCAGCTGCGGATGGTGGGATCGGTGCTGCGCATCATGGTGGCCGAGGAAGACCCCAACGCGGTGCTCGAACGCATCGCCTATCCGCAGACGCGCATCGTCAGCCTGACCATCACCGAGAAGGGCTACAGCCACGAGCCGTCCACCGGCTACCTGCGCTGGGACGACCCGGACATTCTGCACGACCTGGAGCATCCGGAGCGCCCGCGCAGCGCCATCGGCATCCTGACCTATGGCCTGGCGCTGCGCCGCGAGCGCAGCCTGCCGCCGCTGACGCTGCTGTCCTGCGACAACCTGCACGCCAATGGCGACACGCTGCGCAACCTGGTGCTGGCCTTCGCCTTGCGGCTGGACGTGACGCTGGCCGCCTGGATCGACAAGAACTGCACGTTTCCCAATTCCATGGTCGATCGCATCGTGCCCGGCACGCTGGACGAGGACCGCGCGCGCATCTCCGCCCGGCTGGGGTTCGAGGACGCCTGGCCGGTGGTGGGCGAACCCTATCTGAACTGGGTCATCGAGGACAAGTTCGCGGCCGGCCGCCCGGCCTGGGACCTGCCTGGCGGCGCCACCTTCGTGCGCAACGCCGCGCCCTACGAGCGGCTCAAGCTGCGCATGGTCAATGCGCCGCATTCGGGCCTGGCCTATCTGGGCGCCATGCTGGGCATGCGCACCGCCAGCGAGGCCGCGCAGGATCCGGCGCTGCGCCGCTACGCCGAAGACCTGATGCGGCTGGAAATCGCGCCCACGCTGCGCGGCATTCCCGAATCGGGCCTGGAGGAATACCGCCGCCGCTTCATGGCGCGCGTGTCCAATCCCGCCCTGTCGCAACGCCTGCAGCAGATCGCGATGGACGGCTCGCAGAAAGTGCCGCAGCGTCTGCTGGGCGCGATCCGCGACCGGCTGCGGCGCGGCGATGACTGCGCCCGGCTGGTGCTGGCCGTGGCGGCCTGGCTGCACTATCTGCGCGGCCACGATGAGCGTGGCGACGCTTACGTGGTGCAGGATCCGCTGGCCGACGCGCTGGCCCGGCTGCTGTCCCGCGCCGATGTGGCCGCGGCCGCCGCCGCGCCGTCGCAGGCCGCGCAGCGGCGCGCCGTGGTGCTGGCTGGCTTCAAGCCGGTGTTCGGCGACCTGGGCAGGAAGCAGGCCTTCGTGCAGGCGCTGGCGGTGCAGCTGGAGCGGCTGCGGGAGCTGGGCGTCAGGGGAGCATTGGCGGAACTGGAGCGGGAACAGGCCTGATGTGTCGAGGCTCGCCAGCCTATGCTCAAGGCAGTCCCGCGATGAAGCGGCGCCTGGCCTTGTACGTCGAGCGTAGGGACTCCACCCAGGCGCTTGCCTGCGTGGGAGGCAGGCAGGCGACGATCTGGCGCACTCGCTTCAGTGGCCCGTCATAGGGGGACGAGGCCATTTTCATCTCGTGCTCGAAGATCCGTTGAAGCAGGCGTGCGGCGTCGGCGCGCCGTTGCTTGGGCATTGCGTCGGCCAGTTGTTCCAGCACGGCCGCGTCGCACTGCGTGTCTGGCGTCTGCGTCAGGGACCAGGCGTCATCCAGTTTCTTTTCCGCCACGAGCCATTGCACGCGAACGGAGACATCGAGCCGTGGTGTCGCGAGCGGGTCCGAGAATTCAATATGCCGATGTTGTTCCAACGCATGCTTGTGTTTCGCCTGTTCGCGTTGTTCCGCCCATGCGAACAGCTCGGCCCGATAGAGAGCGGGATCTCGTTTCGCGTTTTTTGCGGCCCGAAGCAGCGCCATGTATTGCATGGGGCCAGGGTGATGTTCCAGGCGTTGGCGACGGATGGCCAGCGCTTCCTCATCCCAGCCGTCGCGTTCATAGCAGCGCAATAACGCATCCTCGCAACGTGCGTCGCGGGGGTGGAGCCGGGCGGCTGACTGCGCCCATTGCAACGCTTCCCGATGCCAGTTCCTGGCCTCGCAAAATGCCACGACATCGCAGTATTCTGCGGCGGTCTCCACGCTTTCGATCATGGCGTCCAGTAGCGCGCGCGGGTCGTCCTGACGCGCCAGTACCTCCAGATACCGGCGGCGCAGCAAGTCGCGTTCGAGATCGTCGTCGCTGGTCAGAAATGACGAGGAGCGCCGGGACGTGGTCTTGCGCGGGCGCTGCCGCCACTTGTGCCAGTCCTGGCAGGCGCGTTCCGCGTAGCGGGCCTGCGCCTCGGGGCCGGCGGCCTCGAGAACGGCCGGTTCATTCCACAAGCCCCAGGGATCCGCGTCCATCAGCTTGAACCACCGATCTATCCAGGAGGCGGGCGGCGCGGCCGTCCGCAAGGTCTCGATGAGCAGGCCCATCAGGTCCTGGATGAGTCCGCCGATTCCGCCCAGGGAATCGTCGGATTGCTCCGCGACCTTGAACAGGCGGCGCAGCGCATGCTCGCACAGTTCGCGGGCCGTGGCGGCATCGCGCTGGACCCATGGCCGCAGCAGCTCCATGACGGCGCTCCCTTGTCGGGCATAGTCGTTGGACCGGCGCCAGTCGAGATAGCCATTGCGTCGTGGCAGCGCGGCGTCGATCGCGGCGCGCAGGGCCTTGGGATCGTTGACGGCCTTGCTGGAACTGGCCCAGATCTTGAGGTCGGCCATGCATGCGCGATCCCGTTCGGCCCAGCTCCACAGGCGTTCGGCCAGGACAGACGCATCCTGCTCCCAAATGAAGCGGCGCAGGGCATCCTGGCGCTCCGTCTGCACGGAAGACTTTTGCGTCGCGTAAGACTGCTTGCGGGCCGTTTGTGGAAGCGAGATCGCGGCGGCATCGCCCAGCGCGGCGCGCCAAGCCAGCGCCAGCGCGACGAGATGCTTGCAGAAATTGCCGTCTTGCGCGTGCGGGCAGGTGCAAGCGCCGTCCAGCTCGTCGTCAGCGCTGATCCACAGCCGGACCGCGTAGGGCAGGTTGCCATGCACCGTTGCCTCTATGGCGGCCTGCTCCCCTGGCCGGAGCGTGACATCGCCTGCCGTCTCGGCAAGGCCGCTGGCTGCATAATTCAGCCCGCGTTCAAATACTGTGGGGCCGCTCATATCGGCGAGGGCCTGGTCGGACAGCAAGTGCAGCCACGAAGGGCTTTGGGTTGGCTGAGTCATGACAACAGGAGAGGCATGCGGAAAGGGGGACGACGTGCGCCAACCCTAGATGGGCGGCGGATCGGCGGGCGCGGGCGGCGCGTCGTCCCGCGTGGCTCGCGCCTTGCCGAAGCGCAGCGCGAACTGGCGCGTGAACACCGCGCCGAAGAAGAAGATCTGCGCCGAGTAATAGATCCACAGCAGCAGCGCGATCAGCGACCCGGCCGCGCCATAGGCCGACACGGCCGCGCCCCGGCTCAGGTAGACGCCGATGCCCCATTTGCCCACCAGGAACAGGGCGGCCGTCACGATGGCGCCGGGAATCACGTCGCGCCAGGTGATGCGCGCGCTGGGCAGCAGCTTGAAGATGACCGCGAACAGCGCCACCACCACCGAGAAGGAAAACAGGTTGGAGATCCATTCAGCCACCACCGCGAAGGATGAGGCCGTCCACAGGTCGCCATAGTATTTGCGCGCCGCCGCCAGCCCAGCGTTCACCGTCAGCGAGATCAGCAGGAACAGCGCCAGCACCAGCACCAGGCCGAACGACAGCATGCGGCTGCGCACCATGCCCTGCAATCCCTTCTGCCTGGCGGACACGTCCCACAGCTCGTCCAGGCTGGCCTTCAGTTCGGCGAAGGCGGTGGTGGCGCTGAAGATCAGCACGAAGATCGAGATCAGCGCGGCGATCCAGCCGCCGCCCGATTCGTGCGCGCTCGCCAGCACGGTCTGGATGACCTCGGCGCCGCGCTCGCCGGTCAGGTCGCGCAGCTGCGCGAACAGCTCCGAGCGCACCGCGTCCTCGCCGAAGAACGCGCCCGCCACCGCGATCACCAGGATCAGCATGGGCGCGAGCGAGAACACCATGTACAGCGCCAGCGCCGCGCCCTTGCTGGACGCGCGGCGGTCGGACCACTGGTTGATGGAATCCATCAGCAATCCGCCGATCTCGGAGGGACGCAGGAGTCGCAGGCTGGGAGGCAGGCGCATGGGACGGGCTCGGGCTGGGAAGCCCTCATTGTAGGGACGGATGCGGCGCGACGAAACCTTCCGTTTGTGCGCAAACGTTCCCGCGCCGCCATGGCGGGCGCATTGGCCAGGTCCGTCCGGGGCGGCGGAAGCGGCGGGCGGACGGCGCGCGGCGCTCTGCGATCCGCGCGCGCAAAAGAAAACCCCCGGGGGCGAAGGACCCGGGGGTTCTCAGGATTTGCTTGCCCCGGGCGTCCCCGGGGCGGGCAAGGCAGTGACGGCGGGACTTAGAAGTCCATGCCGCCCATGCCGCCCATGCCACCCGGCATGGCCGGGGCAGCGGGCTTGTCTTCGGCCAGTTCGACCACGGCGGCTTCGGCGGTCAGCAGCAGGCTGGCGACGGAGGCGGCGTTTTGCAGGGCGGTGCGGGTCACCTTGGTGGGATCCAGCACGCCTTGCTCGACCAGGTCGGTGTACTCGCCGGTCGCGGCGTTGTAGCCGTAGTTGCCCTTGCCGTTCAGCACGTTGTTGACGACGACGCTGGCTTCTTCACCGGCGTTGGCGACGATCGTGCGCAGCGGCTCTTCGACGGCGCGCAGGATCAGCTTGATGCCGGCGTTCTGATCGGCGGTGTCGCCCTTCAGGTCGGTGATGGCTTGCTTGGCGCGCAGCAGGGCGACGCCGCCGCCGGCCACGACGCCTTCTTCAACGGCGGCGCGGGTGGCGTGCAGCGCGTCTTCGACGCGAGCCTTCTTTTCCTTCATTTCGACTTCGGTGGCGGCGCCAACGCGAATCACGGCAACGCCGCCGGCCAGCTTGGCCACGCGCTCTTGCAGCTTTTCACGGTCGTAGTCGGACGTGGCTTCTTCGATCTGGACGCGGATCTGCTTGACGCGAGCCTCGATCGACTTGCTGTCGCCAGCGCCGTCGATGATGGTCGTGTTTTCCTTGCCCACTTCGATGCGCTTGGCTTGGCCCAGCTCGGCCAGCGTGGCCTTTTCCAGCGACATGCCGGTTTCTTCGGAGATCACCGTGCCGCCCGTCAGGATGGCGATGTCTTCCAGCATGGCCTTGCGGCGGTCGCCGAAGCCCGGCGCCTTGACGGCGGTGGTCTTCAGGATGCCACGGATGTTGTTCACCACCAGGGTGGCCAGCGCTTCGCCTTCGACGTCTTCGGCGATGATCAGCAGCGGACGGCTCGACTTGGCGACCTGTTCCAGCACGGGCAGCAGGTCACGGATGTTGCTGATCTTCTTGTCGAAGATCAGGACGAACGGGTCGTCCAGGGCGGCAACTTGCTTGTCCGGGTTGTTGATGAAGTAGGGCGACAGGTAGCCGCGGTCGAATTGCATGCCTTCGACGACGTCCAGCTCGTTTTCCAGCGACTTGCCGTCTTCGACGGTGATGACGCCTTCCTTGCCGACCTTGTCCATCGCGTCAGCGATGATCTGGCCGATGGAGGTGTCGCTGTTGGCCGAGATCGAGCCGACCTGGGCGATTTCCTTGCTGGTCGTGACCGGCTTGGATTGCTTCTTCAGTTCGGCGACGGCGGCGGCGACGGCCTTGTCGATGCCGCGCTTCAGGTCGATCGGGTTGAAACCGGCGGCAACGTACTTCAGGCCTTCCTGAACGATGGCCTGGGCCAGCACGGTGGCGGTGGTGGTGCCGTCACCGGCGTTGTCGGAGGTCTTGGAGGCGACGTCCTTGACCAGTTGGGCGCCGATGTTCTCGAACTTGTCCTTCAGTTCGATTTCCTTGGCGACGGACACGCCGTCCTTGGTCACGGTCGGGGCGCCGAACGAGCGCTCCAGCACGACGTTGCGACCCTTGGGGCCCAGGGTGGTCTTGACGGCGTTGGCGAGAACATTCACGCCACGGACGATGCGCACGCGGGCGTCGTCACCGAACAGTACTTGCTTGGCAGCCATTTTTATCAGCTTCCTTCGAAAATTCGTTTAGGCGGGGATTTACTGGATCACGGCGAGGATTTCGTCCTCGCGGATGACGAGCAGCTCTTCGCCATCAACCTTCACCGACTGGCCGGCATACTTGCCGAACAGCACCTTGTCGCCAGCCTTCAGGTCGACCGGCAGGATCTTGCCGTCTTCGGTCTTCTTGCCCGGGCCAACGGCGACGACTTCGCCTTGGTCCGGCTTTTCAGCGGCGCTGTCCGGGATGACGATGCCCGAGGCGGTCTTGCGCTCGTTGTCCAGGCGTTTGACGATCACGCGATCGTGCAGGGGACGCAGGGCCATGAGGAACTCCTGTTTCTAGAAGAGATTTGAAATGGTTCGGGGTGCCCCGGGAGCGTTGTTAGCACTCACCGGTGTCGAGTGCTAATTATAGGGATGAAGTTTTGGGCTTCAAGGGGGGGAGGGGGGCTGTTACATATTCGATGCGGATTGCTCCGACCCTAATTTTCTATCGACATTCGTTCGACTTGGGACTGGGCTCGCCCACGTTGGCGTCCTGAACGCGGTGTCGATGGCCTGTTCATGCGGCTTGCGGCCAGACTTTTGGACGGCGGGCATCAAAATTCGGCAAGCAGGAGGCCATGCATCGACATTCCATGAAGGAGGCGTTCTTGTTCATCCAAGTCGCCGGCAAGGCAATTCCCAGATATTCATCAATGGTTCCACCTTGCAAGCTGATTCCCCCGGACAACGCGCTTCGCATGGCTGCGCGAATCCGGGCGGAAGCGATGGCGGCGGCGTGGCATGAGACCGGGAGGCTTGCATGGGAGCCATCCCATTTTTTGTTTGCACGACAGCCGTGTCGATAAGCTGCGCGTGTCGCCGGAAATTCATAGGGTTATCCGGGATTCTTTATGCTTAAACTTTTGTGAAGAATGAGCAACCAATGCAGGACCGCCGCCGCGATGAGGCATCAAGGCGGTTCACCGTGACGCGGTGCGTGGCGCATCGTGCACGGGATCGCGGGGTGCCCCCCATAAGGAGAATCGCATGCTGCTGCGTAGACGCTGTCTGGCCATGATGATGCTGGCGCTGACTGGCTGGGCAACGGGCAGCCATGCGCAAACACCGTCTCAGCCCTGGCCTGTCAAGCCCGTGCGCCTGGTCGTGGGGCTGGCGCCCGGAGGGCTGGTCGACGTGCTGGCGCGCACCGTGCAGCCGCACCTGGCCGAGGCCTTGAAGCAGACCGTTATCGTGGAAAATCGGGGCGGTGCGGGCGGCAACGTGGCGGGAGCCGAAGTTGCGCGCAACGGCGGGGACAACCATACCTTCCTGCTCAATCCGTCGACGACCGAATCGGTCAATCCACTGATGTTCGCCAGCATGCCGTTCAATCCGCAGCGGGACCTGCGGCCGGTTGCCTTGCTGGCCAACAGCCAGTTGTTCCTGTTTGTCCGGTCTTCGCTTGGCGTCGATACGCTCGAAGCGTTCGTGGAGTACGCGAGCAAGCGGCCCGATCCGCTCAATTACGGTTCGGCCGGAAACGGCACGACGCCGCATCTGGCGGGCGAGCTGCTCAAGCAGGCGACTGGCATCCCGGCCACCCATGCACCGTATCGCGGCGTGGCGCCGGCGATACAAGATCTGGCGGCAGGCCAGATCGACTTCGCGTTTGGACCCGCCACGGTCTTTCCCATGGTGCAGGCGGGCAAGCTGAAGGTACTGGCGGTGGCGAGCCGGCAACGCGCCGCCGTTGCGCCCGACATACGAACCTTCTCCGAGGCCGGCATCGATGGGGTTTTCGCGGACAGCCTGTTCGGCGTGTATGCCGCCGCTGGCACCCGCGATGATGTGGTCGATCGCATGAACGCCGAAATTAACAAAGTGCTTGCGCGGCCGGAGATCCAGGCGCGCTTTCTGGATGCGGGCGCCGAGGCGCTACCGCTGAGCGTGGCCGACTATGCCGCGCGCGTGCGCGACGAAAAGAAATTGTTCGCCCCGTTGGTGAATGCGTTGGGGCTGAAGGAACCGTAGACAGAACAACAATAAAGGCTGCGCCAGCGACCCGCATGCCCTCGGCTTCGGCTGCCGCGTTGTCGCGGCAGTGGCCCTTGCGGCTCATGCTGGCGCCACAGGCTGCGGCGAGTCAACGGGGCGCGGATCGTCGCCCCGCGACGACAGGCTTGGGCCGGAGATCGTCATCAGCCTGACCGGCGCATGGGCGTGCTGGCGATGCCACAGTCCTTTGGGTACGATACAGACGCATCCCTGCCGCAGCATTTCCGTTTGCGCTCCCGCGTCAGTCAAGATCGTGATCTCGACCTCGCCTTCGACGGCATAAAGAAGCTCATCGGTATCGGGATGGTTTTCCCAGGGCGCCAGTCCGACAAAGCCGCCGATGAACAGGCCGCCGCTGCCGAAGGCCGCCTGCATCGGAAAGGCATCGGCGTCGTCCTCCTGCTCCACGCCACGGCTGAGGTCGGCCAGCGGCAGGCCGGCGAGGATTTCATTGACGTTGAAGATACGCAAGGGTTTCTGATCCATGCCGCATTCCTGAAATGATCGGGAAGGACATTCTGGACGGCAAGGCCGGTCGCGTCTTGAAGAAAAGTTACCTGGCCGCGTGACGCACGGCCCGGGAAGGAGCGTCCCATGGCTGGAATTCGCCTGTATCGATGGTCATCGACCCGCCCGGGCATCCCGGGCGTCTGCCGGTCATAGCCATGCGGGATTGGATCGAGACGTCGGCGGGCCCGCTGCCGCCAAGCATGCAAGGCGTCACCTTGCGGCGCAGGGCGCCGCAGGCCATGCTGCGGCACGACGTGGTCGATATTTCCGGCTATCAGGAAAACGTGATCGAGCGCATCCGGCAGCTGCAGCCCGCGCGCCTGGAAATCCCCTGGATCATCAGTTTCGGTGAGCCGTTCGCGATCAGGATCGGCGAGGCCTCGCGCCCCGCCATCATGGGCGGCAGCTTCGTCGCCGGCCTGGTCGCCGGCCCCGCACTGATCGAATCGGGGGGCGGGGGCGCATGCATCAGCGTCAGCTTCACGCCGTCCGGCGCGCGCCGGTTCTTCGATCTGCCGATGTCCGAGATCGCGGGCGGCATGGTCAGGGCCGAGGACCTGCTCGGGAACGCGGTCGCGGCGTTGCGCGAGCGGTTGGGCGCCGAACGGGATTGGGAGCGGCGCCTTGACATCGTTGAGGCGTTTCTCGCGAGCCGCCTGTTGGCCATGGCCAGGACAGGCACGCCCGCCACCTGGGCCTACGAGAGACTGTGGCAGTCGCGCGGCATGGAACGAATCGAGGCCATCGCGAGCCAGCTGGGCTGGAGCCGCAAGCACCTGGCGGCCCGGTTCCGTGACGAGATCGGCCTGTCGCCGAAGACGGTCGCGCAGATGATGCGCTTCAACCACGCGCTGGCGCATGCGCGTCGCCAGACCTGCGGCTGGGCCGAGCTTGCGGGCCTGTGCGGGTATGCCGACCAGGCGCATCTGGTCCGGGATTTCAACCGCTTCTCGGGGGGGAGCCCGACGGCGTGGGGAAACCGGCTCGCGCTCTAGGCGCCGCTTCAGGGGCCGTGGCTTGGTCCGGTAATGAAGAGAAAGCCCGCTCGCGCGGGCTTTCTTCCACCAAGGCTAGACGGCGCCTACTTCACCGCCGACACATCCAGCCTGGCCAGCGTCTTGGACTGGATCTCGTCGACCGTCACGCCCGGCGCCACTTCCAGCAGCTTCAGGCCGCCCTCGGTGACTTCCATCACGCCCAGGTCGGTGATGATCAGGTTGACCACGCCCACGCCGGTCAGCGGCAGGTTGCAGGCCGGCAGCAGCTTGATGTCCTCGGTGCCGTCCTTCTTCTTGGCCACG